>USEV01000156.1 GCA_900553825.1 uncultured Eubacteriales bacterium | reverse complement strand
GGCAGCGTCAGATGTGTATAAGAGACAGGTCATAGACCACGAGGACGGCTATCAGACCCGCTACTACTCTCTCGCGGAGCAAATCGAAGTCGCGGTCGGCGACACGGTGGAAAAGGGCGACCTCATCGGCACGATGTCCTCGTCCCGCGGCTCGGAGAGCCTGATGGGCAACCATCTGCACTTTGAAATGAGCAAAGACGGCGTTGACATCAACCCCCTGGATGTCATCGTGCTCGAAGAAAAATGACCCACACCTAAGACGAAATAATCTCCCCCTTGGCAAAAGCGCGGCAACTGCCGCGCTTTTGCTCGTTCAAGGTGATTTCGAAGGTGATTTCGTTTGAATGTTGTCGGCTGTCGCCGAGCGGTTGCCGCCGAGCGTCGTCTGCGCGTTTGCGACCTCTCATTCCCCGCCGCGGGTGTAGACGAGGTGCACGGGGAGCTTGGGCGGGAAGATGCGCTCGAGAAGCTCGTTGCTGACTGCGCACCTGCGCGAGAAGGCGAGGTTTGCAAGCGGAGTGACAATCATGCTCGCCGCCATGGTGACGACGCCGATGAACGGCGACTGACCTATGCCCGTCTTGAACGCCTCCGAGAAGCCGGGGTCCAGCCCCGCCGCGCGGAGCTTGAAGTAACCGAGCCCGATTATGAGGCTGAAAGTGAGTGCGAGCGAGAACGCTATCGAAGCGTATGCGCCCGCCTTGTTCGCCTTTTTGCTGTAAAGCCCGTAGATATAAGGCCCTATGAAGCAGCCCGCAATCGCGCCCCAGCTCAGGCTCATCATGCTGACGATGGCGTCCACCTCGACGATGGCGAGCACGGCGGACACCGCGACAAACACGAGGCACAGCACGCGGATGAGGATGTTGAGGTTGCTTTCGGGAGCCTTTTTCCTGATGTAACCCTTGTAAAAGTCGACCGTAACGGTGGAGCTCGAAGACAGCGAGAGCGCGGCGAGCGTGGACATCGACGCCGAGAACAGCAGCACTATCACCAGCCCCAAGAGCGCGGAAGGCAGATTTTCGACGAGCATCGTGGGCACAAGCTTGTCGTAATTTCCGTCGGGCACCGTGTCGACAAAACGGGTCACCATGCTGCCCATGAAGTACGCCCCGCAACCCACTATTGCGGAAAACACAGCCGAGATTATGGCACCGCGCCTGATTGCGGTGGAATCCTTTATCGCATAGAACTTGTGAATGGACTGCGGCATCCCCCACATACCGAAGGAGGTCAGGCACACCAGTACGAACACATTGAAGAGCTGGTTGTCGAGGAAAGTGCCGCCCGCGGGGGTGGTCGCGTTGGGGATGAGGGTGAGGTCGGGGTCGGCAAACAGCGCGGCGAGCCCCTCTCCCCAGTTCATCTTGGGGTTTGCGAGCAACATCATGACGGTGACGATGATGCCGACAATCATGATGATGCCCTGGATGAAGTCGGTTATGGAAGTCGCAAAGTAGCCTCCGAGGAAGAGGTAGATAGCGGTCAGCCCCGCAAGGATGAGAATGCACCATGTGGCGTCGATGCCGAGCGCCGCCTCGAAGATGTAGCCCATGCCCTGATAGACCGACGCCGAATACGGCAACAGGAAGATGAAAATCGTGAGCGCGGCGAACAGCTTGATATACTTGCTCTCGTAGCGCTTTTCAAAAAACTCGGGCATCGTGCGCGCGCCGAGGGTGGTGGTCATGCGCTTGGTGCGCGAGGCGAGCACGACCCAGGCGGCGAGAGTGCCTATCAGCATATTGCCGACGCCTATCCACACCGCGGAGAGCCCAAAATTCCAGCCGAACTTGCCCGCGTAGCCCACAAAGACGACGGCGGAGAAGTATGTCGCGCCGTAAGCGAAAGCGGAAAGCCAGCCGCCTATGCCCTTGCCCGCGAACATGAACCCTTCGACGCTGGTGTTTTTGCGGCGCGTGAACACGGCGACTGCGAGAATCACCGCCATATACACGCCGAAGATCAACCATTGCGGCCAGACTTCCCCGTTTGCCGCAGATATCAGTGTGGACATCTTACCCCTTGAAGCCCTTGCCCTTTAAGGACAGATGAGCATGATTTACTTTATCACGCGCCGCGCGCCCTGCCGCGCTTCGGCACATTCGCAACCGTTCATGCGTGCGCGACTCCCGTCGTGGCGCCGCCTGCACGCCGCCTCATATACGCATACGGAGATATGTTCCCCCGCGCATTTGCATATATGCGCATTTCTGCACACAAAAACGCATGATAAAATGTGCATTTCTGCACATTCGCATTCATTTCACCAGAAGGTCGGGTATCTCGCGCACCGCCCCCAGGATGTAATCGGGCCTGATTTTTGACGCCGCGGCGGCTTCCGCCGTCGTTTCGCCCGAGAGCACCAGCACGGAGACGAACCCGCAGTTCTTGCCGAACTTGATGTCCGTGTAGAGCCTGTCGCCCACCATCGCGATTTTGCGGGGCGGCAGATTGTATTTGCGGGCTATCCTCTCCCCCGCCGTCCTGTGCGGCTTGCCCATGACGAGGTCCGGCTCCCTGCCCACGGTCAGCTTTATCGCCGAAAGCATGGCTCCGACATCGGGCATGGGGCACCCCTCCGCGGGACAGAAGTTGTCCGGGTGCGTGGCGATGAAAGGCATCCCCTCGTTCACGAAACGGCAGAACCTGTAGAGCTTGTCGTAGGTCAGCGAGGTGTCGAACCCGATGACGGCAAGGTCCGGGTCGTCATCCACGAGGTTGATGCCGTACATCTCGAATTCCGCCCGCAATCTGTCGTTGCCGAGCAAAAACACGCGCTTGCCACGATAGTTGTCCAGAAGGTATTCGCAGGTCACCTGCCCGCTGGTGTAAATCTCGTCGGAATACACCCTGAGCCCGAGGTTGTTGAGCCTCGCGATATAGTCGGTGTGCATCCTCGAGCTGTTGTTGGTGAAAAAGCAAATGCGCTTGCCCATTTCTGTCTCTTATACACATCTGACGCTGCCGACGATAAGG
>USEV01000155.1 GCA_900553825.1 uncultured Eubacteriales bacterium | reverse complement strand
AAGTATGTCAAAATGCGCGACGCCTACCTTTCGGTTGCGGAGGCACTCCGTCACGGCGGCTTCCGCCACGGTGTCGGCGTGGACATCGACTGGATAGAGGCGGAGGACATCACCCCCGAGAGCGCGGAAAGGCTGCTCGGCGACGCGGACGGAATCCTGGTGCCCGGCGGCTTCGGCGAGAGGGGCATCGAGGGCAAGGTGCAGGCGGCGCGTTATGCCCGCGAACACGATGTGCCGTATCTCGGGATATGCCTAGGAATGCAGACGGCGGTCATCGAGTTCGCGCGGGATGTGGCGGGAATCGTCGGGGCGTGCTCGGGCGAATTTGCGGAGGGCGACAAGGTCATCGACCTCATGCCCGACCAGCACGGCAACATCCCCAAGGGCGGCACGATGAGGCTCGGCGCGTACGAATGCGTGTTCACGGAGGCGTCCCGCCTCAAAGAGATTTACGGTGCGGACGGCGCGTGGGAGCGTCACCGTCACCGCTACGAGTTCAACAACGCTTACAGGGCGGAGCTTGAGAGTCACGGGCTCCGCATAGCGGGCACATCCCCCGACGGCAGGCTCGTCGAGGCGGTGGAAAACCCCGCCTGCAAATTTTTCGTGGGGGTGCAGTATCACCCCGAGTTCAAGTCCCGCCCCTGCAAGGCGCACCCGCTGTTTGCGGCGTTCATCGGGGCTTCCGCACGCAACGCAAAGGACCGAAACCGCGGCTGAAAGGGCACGCGGTTTTCCGTGCCGTTTGGTCATTGAGCGTTCGGAAATTCCCCGAAATGCAAGTTTAACTGTTGGTTTTAATCAATAAACGCCGTGCGGCGGTGAATGCCGCGTGGCACAATCCCGTGCGCCGTGGGGCGCGACGAAGAGGTGAATCATGTGTACGATAATGGTCTATACGGGCGACGATATGCCCGATGAAGTTTTTGCAAAGGCGTTTTCCGCGACGGCGTCGAGAGGACCCGACGACGCGAGAACGGTGAGGTTCGGCGGGGGTATAATCGGCTTCCAGCGGCTCGCCATAATGGGGCTCGACGAGGAGGGTATGCAACCTTTTTTCATGGACGGCAACGCCGTCGTCTGCAACGGCGAGCTCTACGGCTTCCGCCCCGTGAAGAGGGAGTTGGAGAGGAAAGGCTACACCTTCGCGGGTGACAGCGACTGCGAAATCATACTCCCGCTTTACAGGGAATACGGGTTGGATATGTTCCGCAGGCTGGACGCGGAATTTGCCATGGTCATTTACGACGGCAAGCGGGGCGGCTTCGTCGCCGCGCGCGACCCCATCGGCATCCGTCCGCTGTTTTACGGCTATTCGGCGAGCGGGAAAATCGTGTTCGCCTCCGAGGCGAAAAACCTCGTCGCTATAGTCGACGAGGTGCGGGCATTTCCTCCCGGGCACTACTACGCCGACGGGGAGTTCGTGTGCTACGAGGACATCTCGAGGGCGCGCGGGGTTTCCCCCGACGGCATTGACCAGGTGACCGCCTCAATCAGGGAAAAGCTGGTTGCGGGCATTGAGAAGCGGCTGGACGCCGACGCCCCGATAGGCTTCCTGCTTTCGGGCGGGCTGGACAGCAGCCTGGTGTGCGCGGTGTCGGCGCGAATCCTCGGCAGGCCCATCCGCACTTTCGCAATCGGGATGAGCACGGACGCAATAGACCTCAAATACGCAAAGCGGGTTGCCGAATACATCGGCAGCGAGCACACCGAGGTGGTCATCGACAGCGAAACCGTCCTCTCCTCCCTCGAGGATGTTGTCGCCGCGCTCGGCACTTTCGACATCACCACCGTCCGCGCCAGCGTGGGGATGTATCTCGTGTGCAAGTACATCCGCGAGCACACCGACATCAAGGTGTTGCTGACGGGCGAGATTTCCGACGAGCTTTTCGGCTACAAGTACACGGACTTCGCTCCCACGGCGGCGGCGTTCCAGCACGAGGCGGAAAAGCGGGTGAGGGAGCTTTATATGTACGATGTCCTGCGCGCGGACAGGTGCATATCCGTGCACGGCATGGAGGCGCGCGTGCCCTTCGGCGACCTCGACTTTGTGCGGTATGTCATGAGCGTCGACCCCGCCCTCAAACTCAACACCTACGGCAAAGGGAAGTATCTCCTCCGCAAGGCTTTCGAGGGCGATTGGCTCCCCGAGGACATTCTTTTCAGGGAAAAAGCGGCTTTTTCGGATGCTGTCGGACATTCTATGGTCGGAATACTTCAAAAATACGCGGATATGTGTTATACTGATTCCGAGTTCGAGTCAAAGAGGATGCGCTACTCCCACGCGCGCCCTTTCACGAAGGAAAGTCTGCTTTACCGCGAGCTGTTCGAGAAGCACTATCCGCTCACATCGTCGAGCATAGTCGACTTCTGGATGCCCAACCGCGATTGGGACGGGTTGCGCGGAGTCACGGACCCTTCGGCAAGGGTGCTGTCAAACTACGGCGCGAGCGGAATATGATTGCAGGCGGAGCGGTAGCGGCTCCGAAAGGGTGCACAATGAAATTTGTCAAGATGAACGGCGCGGGCAACGATTATGTGTATTTCGACCTCATGGGCGAATACCTCGCGCACGAGGAGGAGCTCATCCGCGCCATACCGAGGGTGAGCGACAGACATTTCGGCGTGGGCGGCGACGGCGTGGTTTTCCTTATGCCGTCCAGGGTCGCCGATGTCAGGATGAGGATGTTCAACCTCGACGGCAGCGAGGGCAAGATGTGCGGCAACGCGCTTCGTTGCATAGGCAAGCTCGCCTACGAGCGCGGCTATGTCAAGAGCACTTCGCTCACCGTCGAAACCGCAAGCGGCATAAAGACGCTCGACCTCTTTGTCGAGGACGGCGTGTGCGTCGGCGCGTCGGCGGGAATGGGCAGGGCGTACTTTGCGGCGGACGAGGTGCCGATTGACACGGCAAAGCTCCCCGCGGGCTTCGCGCCCGTCGCCACCGAGGCGTGCGGCGATGTGTATACGGACATACCC
>USEV01000154.1 GCA_900553825.1 uncultured Eubacteriales bacterium | reverse complement strand
CGTGGGCTCGGAGATGTGTATAAGAGACAGATATGTAGGTGGCCATGAAATCCTTGAAGAAATTTTCCGGCGTCGTACTCGCCGATTTTGCAAAGATATTCAGGATGAAGAGCTTTTACATCGGCATCGCGGTCATGGTCTTCATCACGATACTTTTCGCCGTCGCGGAGAACGCGCTTTCCTCGCTCGTCGAAAGTTACCCCGCCGAAGGACAACCCGTCGACACCGACGCTGTGACGGCGCTTTTCAGCTTCTCGCTCCTCAACGCCGCACCCTCGTCCACGATGGCTTTCATCCTCGTCGCAATCATCACGGGGCTTGCAGTCGGCACCGATTTTTCCTCGGGGATGACAAGGGTGTTCGTGGGGCGCGGAGTGCGCAAATACGAGCTTTATCTCTCAAAATTGCTTGTCATAAGTGTCGTTTCCGTCATTTATGTGTGCCTGTCCTTCGCGATGTGCTCTGCCGCCGCAAGGGCTATCTGCGAGTCGCAATCCACATTCGATTCCCTCGCCTATTACACCCCCGCGGCATTCGGAGCGTACATCTTCCTCGCCATAGTTCTGAGCGCAATCAACACTTCCGTGTGCTTCGCCGTCCGTTCAAAAGCGGGGTCGATTGCCGCGCTCTTTGCCATGTTCATCATCCTCGGCGACATCCTCGTGCTCGTCGTGCAGATTGCTCTCGGCGTTGCCGTGAACGGCGAAAACAGCGCCGCGGGATATGTGTATCTCCTGCTCGACCCGTACTACCTCCCCGACGCGCTTTCCACGGTCAGGATTTTCACCTCCAAAGAGCTCGGGCTCGTGTTCGGCGGCGGTGCGATGTGGACGGTGCTCTTCACCGCGGGCGGGCTTCTGCTCAACGAAAAACGGGATGTCAAGTGAGCCCGCAGACCGATGCGAGCCTGCGCTCAAGTGCCAAAAATTAAACCGTAAAACAAAACACAATGCCGCGCACAAAGCGCGGCATTGTGTTTGCTACGCACCGACTCCGACAGTTCAAACCGAAGCGGAAACCGCATAGGTGGCTCCCTCAAAGTTACCCCGTGGCACACGGCAACGCCTGTTTAGTGCTGCTGCGGTCAAGCCCTGACACGGTTCACAGTATGCAGTTGCACGGGACCTTGCTATCAACACTCCTTGTGCGGCGCGGCCTCCCATAAGAAAAGCCTCGGTCGGCGCTCGACACTGCTATGGCGGATTGCAGTTTACAGGGCACCGCCGGCTCCCCGTCTAGCGTAGCTTTTGTAGTATATCACCCTTTGCGCCTTTTGGCAACAGATATTTGCACGCGCGCGCGACCGTACACAACACAAAAACCGCTTGCTGTACTGTTTACTCCCGCGCTTTCGGTATTGATAATTCACTTTCGGAGTGTTACAATCAAAGTATGGAAAAAAGGATTTTGACCATACAGGACTATTCTTCCGTCGGGCGCTGTTCGCTGACTGCGGCGCTTCCCATTCTCTGTGCGTGCGGACACGACGCGGTAGGGCTCCCCACCGCGCTCCTCTCCACCCAGACATACGGCATCGAAGGCTTCACCTACACCGACCTTTATCCCAATATGCTCCCCTCCTACGGGCACTGGAAAAAGCTGGGCATAAAGTTCGATTGCCTCTACACCGGCTTCCTCGGTTCGATGCAAACGGTCGAAGCGGCACTTGAAATCGCGCGCGACCTCAAAAAGCAGGGCGCGACCATAGCGGTTGACCCCGCAATGGCGGAAAACGGCGCTCTCTACTCCATTTTCGACGACAAGTACCGCGACAAGATGTTCGAGCTCTGCGCCGTTGCCGACATCGTCATGCCCAACTTCACCGAGGGCAAGATGCTCGCCGGGCTCGACATGACGCTGGAGCCCAACTCCGCCAATGCGGAGATGATCCTCAACATCCTGCGCAGCAAAGGCTACTCGAAGGTGCTGCTCTCCGGCATAATGCACGACGGCAAACAGGGCACCGCCCTCCTTTGCGGCGAAAGGATTTCCTTCCAGATGAACGAGAGCTTCCCCGCCTATATCCACGGAGCGGGCGATTGCCTTTCCTCCGTATTCGTCGGCAAGTTCATGAGCGGTCAGAGCATGGAGCGCGCCGCGCAGATTGCAGTCGACTTCTGCAAGGAGGCGATTGCGGTTTCGCTCGAACAGAAGGTGGATTTGCGCTTCGGCTTGCTCATCGAAAAAGTCATCCCCATGCTTGTCAAAAAGTGATGTGACTGGCGTAAAGTCGCGACAACCGAAACGGACATACGCGCAACCGAACATCTTGGCAACTCACTCAGCGAGAGAACATCGCAAAACACCGGACACAATGAAAACCCCCGCCGAACAGCGGGGGTTTTTGATTGCGGTTGTTTTACGGTTACTTCTTGGCTTCCTCTTCGCGCTTCTTTGCGTCTTCGATGATCTTCGCGTTTGCGCTTGCGGGCACTTCGTCGTAACGGATGAGCTCCATGGTGAACTTGCCCCTGCCCTGCGTCATGCTGCGGAGGTCGGTCGCGTAACGGAACATTTCCGCCTGAGGAACTTCCGCGGTGATGATCTGCTTGCCGCCTTCCGCGATGTCGGTGCCGAGGATACGACCCCTGCGCTTGTTCATGTCGCCGAGGATGTCGCCGAGGTATTCGTCGGGGACGGTGATCTTCGCTTCCATGATGGGCTCGAGGAAGCAGGGCGACGCCTTCGCGCAACCTTCCTGATAGGAGAGCTTCGCGGCGGTGATGAACGCTATTTCCTTGCTGTCTACGGGGTGATATTTTCCGTCGTAAAGCGTAGCTTTAAGGTTGACGAGAGGATACCCTGCGAGCACGCCCTTCTTGATTGCCTCGCGCAGACCCTTTTCGACTGCGGGGATGAACTGACGGGGCACCGCGCCGCCGACGATTGCGTCGACGAACTCGAATTCGCCGTCTTCGGCACCCGGCTCGAAACGGATGAACACATCGCCGTACTCCCCTGTGCCGCCGGACTGTTTCTTGCTGTCTCTTATACACATCTGACGCTGCC
>USEV01000153.1 GCA_900553825.1 uncultured Eubacteriales bacterium | reverse complement strand
GCAGAAGACGGCATACGAGATTCCTCTACGTCTCGTGGGCTCGGCGCGGGGAAACTCGTCGTCGACATCCTCGCGGGCAGCATAACCATCGGCGACACCGCCCTCTTTGCCGTCCAGCCCGCTCAATACGCCCTTTCGTTCTTCCTGGGGCTGGCGCTCGGGGTGCTGGTGGGAATCGTCGCCGCTATCCCGTTTGCGCGAAAGCCCGTCCGTAGGCTCATCGCCGACAAGGACAAGACCCTGCGCAAACCGCCCATAATACTGCCCGCCCTCGCCTGCCTCGCGACCGCGGGCTTCGGCGCGGGATTGTACTTTGCCGACGGCATGGCAATCTACCCGGTGCTCGTGCTGTTTCTGGTGTCGTCGTGCCTGTTGCTCGCGCTCATGATGCCCTTCATAATGCGCGCGATATGTTACGCCTACGGCAAGATGCGCGGCACGGCGCCCGGCTACATCGCGGCGCGCTCCGCCGTCTATTCCCCGGCGGTATCCCGCACGGCAACCGCGCTCGCACTGCTCATCGCGTTCGTCTACACCGGCACCATGCTCATAGACTGCGTCACCGTCCTCTCATCGTCGTCGAACGCGCGCTACGAGTCGGACTATCTCGCCTTCCCCGTGGGCGGCGACCCCGCGTTTGCAACCGAGCTCATCGACGGCGTCATGGAACTGGACGGCGTCACCGAGGCGTGGGCTTCCAGCATCTGCTACTCCGACCTCTTCCCCGACGCCAAAGACTACAACCTCTGGGGGACCTTCCTTGTCGCCGTTCTCTCTCCCGAGGACCTCAAACACTTCTGCCGCGGCATAGACGACGAGGTCGTCGAAAAATTCGCCACCACGGAATACGGCCTCGTGGTCAACTACTACATAGCGCAGAACGCAGGGCTGGAGGTCGGCGACACGCTGGAGCTCCAGCACAGCAACATACTCTTCGGCGAACCGTTTGTCGGCACCATAGTGGGCATCGACTACACCTCGAGCAGCTTCGACTCCGTCATCTATGTGTCCACATATATAGCGGCGTCGTACCGCATACACATCAACACCGACGGCACGGAGGACCTCGCGGAGCTGACAGCCTACTTCGAGGACCGCACGGACTCAAAAATTTATCTCTACCGCTCGGAGTACTACAACTACGATTCCTCCAAATTCTCCGTGCAGAACCTTCTGGACACCTTCCTGATGATTGTGTACATAGTGGCGGCACTCGGCATAATCAACCTCATCGCCATATCGGCGGGCGAGCGGAAGCGCGAGGGCGAAATCTACCGCCTGATAGGTTTTGCGCCCTCCGACACGGTGCGGTTCTACCTCACGGAGGCGTGCATACTCACTGCGATAGGCGGGATATCGGGCTTCCTGTCCTCGCTCTCCGTGACCACGGCGGTGGAGCCTCTGTCACGCTTTCTCGGCAAATATCTCGTGCCCTACATTCCCCTCGCCGAGGCGGGATGGGTGACGCTTGTGGCGTGCGGAATAGCGTTTTCGGGATGGATGGTCTTCAACCTCGCCAACCTCATAAGGTCGAGGAGGAGCACCTCGCGCGGGCGCGTGCAGGACTGACCGTTCCGCGGGCTGACCTTTCCGCAGAGTGACCGTTCCGCGAGCAAATGCGGGCGAATGCGGATGAGAAGTTCACCCCGCCCCGAAAATGCGGCTCGGAAATTCAGTCAACGACAAAACAAAACGGCGGGCAATGCCCGCCGTTTTGCTCTGTTTGACTTACCTTTGTCACACGGCTTTTCTGCCGCCGGTGATTGCCGCCTTGATGAGCATGATCACGCCTGCCGCAAGGCTGATTGCGCCGATTGCGATATAGATGCCCTCGATTCCGCCTTCCGCGTACGCCACGATGAACAGTATGCCCACGACCGCGACAAGCACGATTGTCGCAATGAGCAGGACTTTGCCGAGCGTGGACAGACACTGGAACGCGCTTCTCTCCTTGCCTTTGAAGCGGATGAAGGAAATGAGAAGGAGCAACACCGCAAAGAGCAGCATGGCAATGCCGAGCACCAGGATGACGACATCGGGAGCGAGTGCGGCGACGAGTATCAACGCGACGCCGACGAGCACCTCGATGATGCCCATGATCCAGTTCTGATGGAACAGCTCGAAGAGCCCGAGCACGGTTGCAATGACGCCGACGGTCATGACCGCGATTGCGGCAACGCCGCCTTCCAGCCAGCAGAACAGCACGCCCAACACGATGAAGAGCAAGCACAGCATCACGCTGTTGTCCGTCACACTGACGGTGGATTGAACTTTTTTACCCATAAATTCACCTCGTTTTTACCGTTTCCGCAAAAGGGGAACTTCTTTTTCGCGATATATTATACACCGCACCACCCTTATTTTCAACCCGTTTGCGGATTTTATGCCACCAAAAAAACTCCCCGTCGGAGGACGGGGAGCGAAGTTGCGCAAAGTATGTCGGGGATCACTCGCTGCGCAGAGCCGCGGTCGGATCCTTCTTTGCCGCCATGCGGGAGGGAATGAATCCCGCGAGGATGCTGAGGAGAATGCTGACGAAGAACATCGTCACGCACTGCCACCACGACACCGCCATGAGCCCCTCGATTTGCATGAGCAGCCGCAGAACCAACTCACCGATGACGGAGAATACGACCGCCAGCAACACGCCTATCGCGCCGGAATACGCGCCCAGAATGCCGCTTTCGGCAATGAATACGCGGGAGATGTCCTTCTTCCTCGCGCCGAGTGAACGGAGCACGCCGATTTCCTTGCGGCGTTCGAGCACCGAGGTGTAGATGATGATTGCTATCATGATTGTGGACACGATGAGCGAGATTGCCGCAAAGCCCACGAGGACATTGGTCACCGTGTCGCTCATCTCTCTCACGAAGCTCATGATGATTGCCAGGTTGTCGGTGTACTTGACTTCCTGCCCCGTTTCCTCGCCGTATGCGCGCAGGACATCCTCAATGGCGGCTTTGTTGTCAAAGGAACTGGGGTAAATTTTTATGGTCTGCGGCGTGTCCTTGTCCGCCACGC
>USEV01000152.1 GCA_900553825.1 uncultured Eubacteriales bacterium | reverse complement strand
GAGCCTTATCGTCGGCAGCGTCAGATGTGTATAAGAGACAGGTATGACCACCGCGAGCCTGAGCAGGGGGAACAGCACGGACGCGGCAAGCACCACCACTCCCGTCAGCCCCACCGCGTTCTTGACGAGCACCATGGACGCCGCGATGAGGTCAAACCCGTCCGAAAGGTATCCCCCGAGTATGGGCACATAGCTCGACACGGCGAATTTCGCGGCGTTGAAGCTCAGCCTGTCCAGCACCCCGCCCGTTATGCCCTGCGCCGTGAGGAAGGCGGCGAACAGCCCGAACACTATGCCGATGAGCCAGCTCGCCGAGGACTTGCAGAATCTTGCGAGCTTGCCGAGCTTCACTTCCTTTGACACATTGCCCACCACCGCAAAGACTATGCTCGCGATGAAGCACGGCACGATGACCACGCTCACGAGCTTTATTATCGTGCCGGAAAGCACTCCCATGAAGGGCTGATACATCGCCGCGCCGCTTGCTCCGCCCACTGCGGCAAGCAGGGTGAGCAGGACGGGGAAAACCGCCTCCGAAAACGCGGAAAGCGCGTTCACCGTGTCGGTGACCGTGAGGATTACTCCGACCGCGCCCGCCGTCAGGATGACAATCTGCGCCGAATAGCACACGATGTGCACCACCTCGCCCGTGGAGCTGGATTTGAAGCCCGACGACAACCCCGTGAGCATACTCTTGAGAAGGCTTATTATCACCACCGACACGCACCCCGGCAAAAACCCGAGGAAATAGCTCCCGAACGCACCGGCGAGCGCCGCCATGAAATTGCCGAAAAAGTCCGACGGCTCGCCCTGGGTTATGCTTTTGAGCGCGGCTTTGAGGTCGTCGAAGCCTATTGCCGAGGACTGCTCCTCCCCGAGCGATTCTATGTAGTCCGAAAAGAGGTCGGAGTCCAGCCCGTCTATCGCGGCGTCGACGCTGTCCGCAAGGTCGGCTGCGACGCTGTCCTGCGCATCCGTGGCGGCATACGCCACTCCTTCCGCCGCAACGAGCGCGAAAAACAGCATGACAAACAACACCGCGCCGAGCGCAAGCGCGAAAAGCGCCGCGCGTCTTTCGCGCCTCTCGGTCGCCGCCCTCCTCGTCGCCGCGGAGGACGCAAGCTCAAAACACGGTTGCGCCCTCATCACATCAACCCCAGAAGCCCGCTCACCACATCGACAAGTGCGGTGACTATGGATATGCTCATCAGAAATATCACGATTTTGCCGCCGAACTGTATCTTCGCCGCCACCGACCCGCACCCCGCGTCCGTCGCTATGGACGCGCTGTACTCGGTGAGATAGCCGATTCCTATGATTTTCAGCACGGCGGAGAACACCTTGTCGTTGATGCCGCTCTTTGTGACGAGCGCGTCGAAAGCGAGGATGACATCCTGCAGGGCGCTTATCATGGTCACGAGCATGACGACGCCCGTCGCAATCACGGCAAAGACCGCAAATTCGGGTTTTGCGCTGCGCAGAAGGCCGACCGCCACCACTCCGATGAGAGCTATGCCTATGAGCTTGAAAATCATGACAGCGAAAGAATGTTCTTTATGGTGTCGAAAAGCCCGCCTATCATGTCCATGACGAGCACGATGACGACGATGAGCCCCGCAAGCGTTGCAAAAGTCGCCATGTCGTCGCGGTCGCTGCGCTTGAGTATTATGCAGACGATTGCGGTGAGAAGCCCCACCCCCGCGATTTTGAGAATTATGTCCGTACCCATTGCCCCTCCTTACGCCAACATCACGATCAGCGCGATGCCCAGGAGCACCGCCAGCTTGAAGTACATCCCGCCCAGTCTTACGGTCTCCTCCGCGCACCTGGCGCGCCGCGCCGCAAACGCCGCCTGCGCCCTGCCCGCACCGCCGAGCTGGTCGGCGAGCGCGGTTTTGCCGAGCGAGGCGAAAAACTCTTTGAGCTCCCGCTTCTCGTCCGCGCGGAGCTTCGCTCCCTCCGCCGCGTCGGACGCCGCCTTTTCCTGCGGAGTGCCGAGCGACAGTGCCGCCGCAAAGGCGGTCAGCGTGCGCGCGAACGCCCCCTTCTTGCCCTCCGCAAACTGCGTGATGACTGCGGGCAACGATGTCTTGCGAAAACCCACTTCGGAGATGAGATACCCCGCAAACGCCTCCGCGTCGCGGTAAAACTTCTCCCTCTCGGCATAGTGCCGTTTGATCAGAATCCCGCCGTAACAACAGATGAGCGCGAGCAGTCCCCCTGCGATGAGGCGCAGTATGTCAGCCACCCGCTCCACCCCCCGCAAGCTCGTCCGCTCCCGTCACGGACACCACGGTGCCGACCCGCGGCACGGGCGACAGCACGACAAATAGTTCCATGACGGAAAGCAACCTCGAAAACACGGGTGAGCGCGTGACGCTTTCAAGACCCGCGCCGTGCAGTGTCGCAAACACTTTCACGCCGCTGCGCACGGCGTCGCACACCGCGTCCACCTCCGCCTCGCGGAACAGCTCGTCCGTCACGATGACTTCGGGGCTCATCGCGCGTATGGTGTTTTCGTACGCGACGAGCTTCCCCACTCCGCTCACCACATCGCAATCGCCGACATCCAGGGTCGGCACGCCGTTTTCCGCCGCCGCAATCTCGAACCGTTCGTCGATGACAAGCGTGTTGCGCCGCGCACCCGCAAGCCGTGCGAGCTCCCTGAGCAGCGTGGTCTTGCCGCCGTAGGGCGGCGAAATGATGAGCGTGCTCTTCACGCCGTCGTCCGCGAACACGGCTCCCCTAATTTCGTCCGCCGCACCCTTTATCTCGTGCGGTATGCGCACGGTCAGGAAGGCGATATGCTTCATCGTCAGCACATTTCCGCCCTCGACGACGCCCTCCCCCGCGACGCCTATCCTTATGCCGCGCCTCGCCATATAACCCCGCACAAGCTGATCGTTGACGGCGTAGACGGAGAAATCGGACGCCACGGCAAGCACCCGCTCGATGTCGTCGCGGCGGACGACGAAAGGCGCGCCCGAGGGCAGCCGCGCCGTCCTGCGCGCCTCTGCGGTGAGCAC
>USEV01000151.1 GCA_900553825.1 uncultured Eubacteriales bacterium | reverse complement strand
GAGCCTTATCGTCGGCAGCGTCAGATGTGTATAAGAGACAGGTGTAGAGCGAATCCTTGACGGCGATGTCGTCGTTGACATACACCGCATCAACCTTGATGCCGTCCTCTTCCTTTGCGAGGTCGGCGGCATTGTTGAAGTTCATGCAGTCGCCGGAATAGTTCTTGATGATGAGAAGGACGCCTTTGTCCGTGGCGCACTCCTTGATGGCGTTGTAGACCTGAATCTGGGAGGGGGAGGCGAACACATCGCCGCAGACGGCGCAGTCGAGCATACCCCTGCCGACGAAGCCCGCATGAGCGGGTTCGTGACCCGAGCCGCCGCCGGAGATGAGGGAGACCTTGTCGGGGTTGATGTCCTTCTTCTTGACGATTTTGTATTTCTCGACGAACTCGAGCTCGGGATGAGCCTTCGCGAGCCCGTGACACATATCGTAGACGACGGTTTCGGGAGTGTTGATGATTTTCTTCATTTTTCTTCTCCTATAATTTTTGCAAACGGCGGAGGCAAACGCCTCCGCCAACATTGCTTACAGAGGATGTCAGTCGCAGCAGCAGCAACCTTTTGCCTCGCGGCCGAGCTTGTCGGCGGTGAGGATTGCGGCAGCCACCATGTCTTCGGTCACGGGGAAGGGCATGAAGTGGACGGACTCGTCGGGGATGCAGGCCTTTGCCGCAACTTCCTTGATTCTGTCGCCTATCTCCTTGACGCCGAGGTCCTCGAGGCACACGGGCAGGCCGACATTCAGGCAGAACGAAATGACGGTGTCGATTTCGTCCTCGTCGGCGTTTTCGAGCACGAGCTGGCAGATGGTGCCGAAGGCAACCTTCTCGCCGTGGAAGAACTTGTGGGTTTCCTCGAGCACGGTGAGACCGTCGTGGATTGCGTGTGCGGCGGCAAGACCGCCGGATTCGAACCCGAGACCGGAAAGGAGGATGTTGGTTTCGACGATGTTTTCGAGAGCGGGGGTGACTGCGTTGTTCTCGCAGGCGAGTTTCGCCTTGTAGCCGTCGGCGAGCAGGTTCTCGTAGCACAGGGAAGCCAGCGCGAATGCGGCCTTTGTGCCGTAGGCGAGCAGGGTGCCCTTTGCGCGGTTCGCGCCGCAGGGCAGACCGGCGTTGACATTGCTGAACGAGCGGACATTGGCCCTTGCCTCAAAGTAGGTGGAAAGCGCGTCGCCCATGCCGGAAACGAGGAAGCGGACGGGAGCGTTGGCTATGACGGTGGTGTCGATGAGCACGACGCTGGGGCTCTGCTTGAAGTAGGCATAGTCGTCGAATGCGCCCTCGGGGGTGTAGAGGACCGCGGAGTGAGAGGTGGGAGCGTCGGTCGCCGCGATGGTGGGGACGATGATGAGCGCTTCGCCCTGTGCCACGCATTTTGCGGTGTCGATTGCCTTGCCGCCGCCGAGACCTATGGTGCAGGCGCACTTGTTGGCTTTTGCCAGCTCCTGGAGCCTCTTGACTTCCTGACGGGAGCATTCGCCGCCGAAGTTTGCGGGGACGAATTCCACTTTGTACTGTGCCGCGGTTGCGTCGAGCTTGGCTTTGACTCTCGCGACATCGTCCTTGTGGGCGATGAGGAGTGCCCTTTTGCCGAAGGTCTTGACGAAGTAACCGAGGTTGAGGATCTCGTCCTCGCCTTGCACATACTTAGTGGGACATATAAATGCTTTTCTCATAATCCTTCTCCTTTTGGGAAAAATTTTAGTAAAGCCATTATACCCCACGCGAAATGCAAATACAAGCCCTTTTTTGCTTGATTCTCTTGAAAAAAAGGCGTGCGGAGGATATAATTAGCAAAAAAACGGCGCAGATGCGGGAAAAGATAGCAATATGGATGTCGAAACAACTGTCAAAAAAAGAGTGCAATGGATAAATAACATTCTCGACTCGACGGGAGCGCGTGGAATAGTGTACGGCAACAGCGGCGGAAAGGACTGCACTCTGGTGGGTGCGCTCTGCAAACTCGCAACCGACAATGTGCTCGGAGTCATCATGCCGTGCTCGTCGGCAAGCAACTATGCGGGCGACCGTGACGACGCCCTCGCGGCGGCAAAGACATTCGGCATAGAACAGACGGAGGTGGACCTCACGGCGACGAAGGAGACTCTCGTCGGCGCGCTCGGCGGAAACCTCGCGGGGGAGGAGAGAGCGGTGCACTCCGCGCTCATCAACATCAACCCCCGACTCCGCATGATAACGCTATACGCCCTGGCGCAGAGCAGGGGGTATCTCGTCGCGGGTACCGGCAACCTCTGCGAGGCGACCGTCGGGTACTTCACGAAATGGGGTGACGGCGCGTACGACCTGAACCCGATTGCGGACCTCACCGTCCCCGAGGTGTACGAGATTCTCGAGTACCTCGGCGCGCCCCGAAACATAATCGAAAAGGCACCTTCCGCGGGGCTTTATCAGGGGCAGACGGACGAGAGCGAACTGGGCGTGAGTTACGCCGACATCACGGCGTACATCAGGGGCGGCGAGCTCGACGAAGAAAAGCGCGCCCGCATCGGGGAAATGGAAAAATCCACAGCGCACAAGCGCAGAATGCCGCTCCGTTACGGGGAAGAATGAAAGAGCCCGCAGGCGGGCGGAACGCGGCGGCGTCAGCGGGGCGGTCATAACGCCGATTTATTAAAAACGGGGATAAGATTTCCCGATTTCAAAAAACGCGGAAAAGTCACTGTATAGTGGCTTTTTTCATGCAGACGGTTTCCTTGCGCGCGCGTTTTGATTGTGACGCGATATATAAAATTCTTTTTCTATTGCAATAGCATTCTGCCCATGCTATAATGTTACGGGTCGCATAAAAGCGAACCGGTTTGGAGGAAATATGGCACAGATCAAATTGACGACCGTGGCGTTCAAAGGGACCGCCGCGCAGGAGACTAAACTCAGAAACGAATTGCGCGTTATAAAGAATATGCCGGGTAACATGATGCCCGCACTTCAGATTGCGCAGGAGATTTACGGTTATCTTCCCATAGCTGTCTCTTATACACATCTGACGCTGCCGACGATAAG
>USEV01000150.1 GCA_900553825.1 uncultured Eubacteriales bacterium | reverse complement strand
CCGTACAGCCTGCCGACGAGCGGCGCCGGGTCCAGCGCGAAGAACGAAGTGACGACGGAAGCGGGCACCGCCGTCGCGAGGACGGGCAGGAGAGGACGGGGCTCGACGAGCCCGTTCTTGAGGTGCAGCCCGAGCGCCGCGACCCCCGTGGGCAGAAAGGCGATGAGGTTGACAAACTGCGCGGTCAGCCTCTCCACCGAAAGCAGAAGCACGAGTATGGGAATGGTGAGCGTGCCGCCGCCCATGCCCATGCCCGCGAGCACTCCGCCCGCCGCTCCTGCCAGGATAAACCACAACCAATTCATGTCCTCCTCCCCGTGCGCGTAATCACAAAACACGCACTTAATGCAACAAATATTGTATGTAAACTTCCTTTTCTGCACTAAACGGCGGGCGCGCTCACAACATCATTTTCAGCCCCGCAAAGAGCATGAGCCCGTAAAAGAGGAAGTTGATGACGGGCACGGCGAGCTTTTTGAGGGCCACCGCGCCGAGCACTCCGCCCAGCAATATTCCGATTACGGCGGGCGGCATGATGGCGTAGTCGAACTCCCCTCTCACCGCGTAGACGGCGGCGGATACGGCGCAAAGCGGAAGTATGAGCGCAATGGCGGTTGCGTGCGCCTTCTTTTCCGAGAGCCCCGCAACATAGGTCAGAAGGGGCACGGCGACCATTCCTCCCCCCGCGCCGAAGAGCCCGTTTATGACGCCGAGCAACGCCCCGCCCAGTGCGAGCAACACTCCCCTTCCGCCCGTCACACGGGCGGCGGGGGCGAATTTGCAGAGTGAAATTTTCGTCCTCAACGCGCTTGTGGTCATGGTCTTTCCCGCCTTTTAATCTAGTTTTTATTTTCGGGCGGAAAATATTTATCGGCGGGAGCTCAACTTTTGCCGTGAAAATGAAATGTGTCTTGGCAAAACATTTGCCAAAAAAATTGTTATGTTATAAAATACATAAGCCTGTACATCATTCAACGGGCACGGGCGCTCGCGCAGGCGGCGCGTAATGCGAAACTTTATCAACAACTCATCGAAGGGTACTATGAAAAGAAAAAGAATTTCACTTTTGGTCATCATCCTCGCACTTGCCATCGTCTTTTCGGCGGCGTTCCTCGTCGCCTGCGACGACAACAAGACAGGCGACGATACCACCGCGGAAATCGAGGCGACCGAGGGTCTTCTCATCTCCAACTCCGACTTCAAGGTCACGGCGACCAGCGGCGATTATCCCCGTTCCCTGACCAACTGGACGGGCGGCAAGCTCTACTCCTCCTCCACCGTTCCCGGCGGAGTCGTTGCGGGTGCGGTCAACATGTCCGCCGCAACCTACGAGCAGTACCGTCACCTCTGGAACGACGACGAGGGCGAGCTTTACAACCTTCTCACCGTGGGCGGCAGATACGGCGACGACGACGCGATCAAGAACGCGCTCATGATCTATATGCCCACGGAGGACCTCGAAGAGGACGACGATGACGACTTCGGTCCCACCGCCTACGGCTACACCTCGGCGTCCTTCACGCTGGACAGCAACTCCTACTATGTGCTCTCCGTCGATGTGCTCACCTACGACATCGCGGGCGACGACACCGAGGGGAATGTGCCCGGCGCGAGGATTTATCTCTCCTCCTCCTCTTACGGCGAGATATCCGGCATCGACACCAATGGCGAGTGGAAGACCTACGAGATTTTCATAGAGTCCAACCCCACCTCATCGAGCTCGCTCACCGTCAACCTCGGGCTCGGCAAATACAGCTCCTACTACAAGCTCGGTCTGACCTCGGGCTACGCTTTCTTTGACAATGTGACCCTCACGAAGATAAATGCCGACGATGTCACCGTCGAACAGGCACGCGAGCAGTTCGACGCGGCGGCGGCAGAGGAACAGGCGGCGTTCGACGCCGCGCTCGAAGCGTTCAACGGCGACAAGGCGGCTGCCGAAGGCAGCGACGCGGAGACGACGGTCAAATCCCTCGACGCGCGTTACTGTGCAATAAGCCCCCGCACGGTTTCCGCCAAAGTCCCCAACGGCAGGTTCGATTTCGGCTCCACTTCCATCAGCACCTCCGCCCCCTCGGGCTGGTCGCTCACCACGGGTAGCGGTGCCGACACCTCCTACCGCTTCAACGGCATAATCAGCGCGTCGGCGTTTCAGTCCAACTACACCTCCTACGCCGGCACCTATTACCTCGGCGGAGCATCCAGCACCCACACCCCGGCGAGCGCGCTTTCCGAGCTCACCGACGATATGCTGGCTCACCTCGAGGAGTCCGTCGGCGACAGCGTCTATATGCTCTCGCAACAGATGATGACCGCGCAGGGCATCAAGACTTCCTCCTCCGTCACCATCGAGAAAAACAAGTTCTACGCGATAAGCGTCGATGTGCTCACCTACAATGTGTACGGCGGCGGCGTTTCGCTCATCCTCTCGGGTGACGGCGAAGACATCGTCATCGAAGGCATCTCCGAGAACAAGTACGACGGCGTCGTGCGTTTCGGCGAATCCGTGGGCGAGGCGTACACCCCCGCGAACGACGGCTGGGAAACCTACACCTTCTACATCAAGGGCAACCAGTACAAGGATATGTCCTACAACCTGACGCTGTGGCTGGGCACGGGCACCGCGGAGGAGAACGCGAAGTACAAGACCACCTACACTCACTACTCTTCCACCTCCTCGAGCGGCACCTCCCGCAGCACCTACACCGCGAACGGCACATTCTCGTCGGGCTGGGCGTTCTTTGACGACCTCACCATGACCACCTACCCCGACCTCGGCGCGTTCGACGCGGCGAGCGAGGGCGCATACACGGGCGGCAACACCGCCGACGGCGACGCGTACTTCGCAATCAGGGTCGACCTCTCCTCGGAGAGTTACTTCGACTCCACCGCCTCCGATTATGCGGGCATAGACGGCAACTTCGCGCCCGAACCGGGCTCCGCGACCGACTGGTTTGCGGACACCAACGGCAAGCCCGCGGGCTTTGATGTCAAGCCCGTTGACGAGGAGAACGCCGCCGACGCACCCGTCTGCACGCAGGATATGATC
>USEV01000149.1 GCA_900553825.1 uncultured Eubacteriales bacterium | reverse complement strand
GTGCCGTAGAGGAAAGGTCTGCCGACGGTCTCCTTTCTGCCGACGACCTGGATGAGCCCCGCGCGCAGAAGCCCCGAAACCGCGTATTCGCAGCTCGTGGTGGTGCCGTCGGGGGAACCGCGCATCTCCTCGAGCTCGGTGCGGGTGACGGGCTGTTGATAGGCGATTGTCGCGAGCACCTCGAGCAGGGTCTTGCTGAGCTGTCTTTCACGGAGCGGAGTCAGAATCTCGGCGAGGATGTCGCCGTAACGCGGGTTGGAGCTGAACTGCAGTTTGCCGTTGAAGTCCAAAAGCAAAATGCCGCTCTCGCCGCTGTAGCGCTTCTGCAGTTCCTGCACGATGGAATTGAGTTTGCTCGTCGTGAGCGAAGGAATCTTGTCGACGATGTCCTTTTTCTGGATGGGCGTACCCGAAGAGAATATGAGCGCCTCGACGACATTTTTAATATTTTCCATCTTCTTCCTCCTCGAATGTAAAGGGCGTGTCGCTCGCGCCGTCCACCGCAAACAGCATGATTTCGCCGAAAACTTCCTCCTGCTCCGCCCTGAGCTTGCCGTATTTCAAAAGTTCTAGCACGGCGAGGAATGTGGTGACGATGTCGCTTCTGTCGAAGTCGGGCTCGAAAAGCGATGTGAACGGGAAGGACTTTTCAAAGGATGTGAGCTCCAGAATATGCCGCATCTGGTCCGCGACCGAGAAGCGGTCCTGCACCACTTTCTTGGGTATGACCGAGGTTTCCCTGCGCTCGGCATTGACCATGACCCTCGCAAACGCTTCCACGAGCTTGGGCAGAGAGAAGTTGGTGAGCACCACCCTGTAATCCTTTTCGGTGAACACGGGCATACGGTAGAAACGGTTGATTGTCTCCACCTCGCGCAGTTTTTCGGACTGCTGTTTCATGAGCGCGAACGCCTGAATCTTCTTGATGAAGTCCCTGCGCTGAATTTCGCCCTCGTCGAACTCGTCGTAATCCTCGTCGTCCGACGGCAGGGAACGCAGGGATTTGAGATAGACGAGCTCCGCCGCCAGCATGATGAACTCGCCTGCGTACTCGTAGTCCATCTCCTCCTGGGGGATGCTCTTTATGATTTCCACATACTGTCTGGTGACATCCGAGATGAAGATGTCCTCAATCTGGATTTTTGCGGCGCGTATGAGCTCGAGCAAGAGATCGAGCGGACCGTCGTAATCGCTGAGGTGATAGTAAATGACGGGCTTCATCCCGGCGAGATAGTCGGAGTCGGTCACCCCTTCCGAGGAGATGTCCTCCACCGTCTCGAATGTGGCGGACCTTTCCGAGGAGTGCGGGAGCTTCCTCTCGTAGACGACAGCCTCCGTCACGACATTGCCGCGATAGATTCCGTCGTTCGCATACGGGTTTTCCTCCCTGCGCTTTTCGACGGGATTCCCCTCCCCCGCAACATCTTCCGTCGCGCCGTCCGCCGCGGGTTCCGTCCGCAAAGGCTCGCCCTCGGGCTCGGAGTCCGCTCCGTCCGCCTGCGCATTTTCGTCCCCGAGCGCGGAAAAAGCCTCCTCTTCGAGGAGTTCTTCCTCCCTCTTCGGGGAAAACTCGTCGTTACCGAAATTCATTTCAGCCATTCGGGCACGGTGTTGTTGCGAAGCAAATCTTCGTAGGTCTGGGGTTTGACGATGTAATCCGCCTTGTCGCCGTCGACGAGCACCACGGGGGGCACCGCGTTGAGGTTGTAGTTGGACGCCATGGAATAGTTGTACGCACCCGTGGAGAACACCGCGAGGATGTCACCCGTCTGCGCCTTCTGCAAAGGCATATCCTTGCCGATGAGGTCGCCGCTCTCGCAGCACTTGCCCGCGATGGTGACGACATCGTCCTGCGGCTCGTCGGCGCGGTTTGCGATGATTGCGGAGTAGCGGGATTCGTAGAGCGCGTAACGCGGGTTTTCAAACATTCCGCCGTCGACCGCGACATATTTCCTCACGCCGGGGAAATCCTTGATGGCGCCCACGGTGTAGAGGGTGACGCCCGCCTCGCCCACTATGCTGCGACCGGGTTCGACGATGAGGAAAGGCTTTTTGAGGTTCTTTGCGGCGACGCATTCCGCGACGCGCCTGCCCACGCCCTCCACCGCGTACGCGTAACGGCGCGGAGTGAACTTCGGGTCCTCGTCGGTGTAATAGATGCCGTAGCCGCCGCCCATGTCGAGCACATCGGTGACGATGCCGGCGTCGGCAAGTTTCTTCATGAAATCGGTGGTGATGTCGATTGCGGTGTCGTAGGAGGAATGGTCGTAAATCTGCGAGCCGATGTGGACATGGAGCCCGCAGTAGCGGACATTCTTGCGCGAAGCGATGTCCTTCACCACATCGAAGGCGTCGCCGTTGACATCGAAGCCGAACTTGCTGAACGGCGCGGCTGTCATGACCGCCTCGTATGTATGCGCGGAAACGCCGGGGTTGACCCTGACCAGCACATTCTGCACCATTCCGCGTTCGCCCGCCGCCTTATCCAGCCTTTCGAGCTCGAGCAGGCTGTCCACGACGAAGTAACCGATTCCGGCGTCCAGCCCCTCCTCGATTTCGCGGAGAGTCTTGTTGTTGCCGTGGAGGAGGATTTTGGAGGGGTCGGCACCCGCTTTCAGCACGAGGTTGACCTCGCCTCCCGAAACGGCGTCGAACCACAGCCCGTGTCTGTCGGCAATCTTTGCCGTGGCAACCGTCGCAAATGCCTTGTTGGCAAAAGCAACCGCGCCGTCGCCGTAGCTCTTCATTGCGGCGACGAAGGCGTCGCACACTTCGGATATGTACGCCGCGTCCATGACATAGAGCGGGGTGCCGAAGCGTCTTGCAAGGTCGGTCGCCTTGAAGGCGCCGATGTAGAGGTTGTTGTCTTTGGTGTAAAGCGTATCGCGTGTATTCATAAGTATCTCCAATCTCGGAGAGTGTAACATAACGCGCGCAAAAAGTCAATGAATCGACGGGAAGGAAACGAGCCCGTCGAAACAATCCTTGCCGAAGCAATCCGCAAAGAAAAAGGAGCGGGTTGCCCCGCTCCCCGCCGTCACCTCGGCGAACCTGTCTCTTATACACATCTGACGCT
>USEV01000148.1 GCA_900553825.1 uncultured Eubacteriales bacterium | reverse complement strand
CGCCCGCCCACGCGCTTGCCGAGCTTGACACCGAGGCGATGGAGAGGTTGACGACATCGGCGTCGACGCCCGCGCTTACGGCGTTCTGTATGCCTTTGAGGACAGAGGCGCGCGTAAAGCTCCTGCCGCCGTCATCCGCCTTTTCGGAGAAGGACGCCTTTATGGGATAAATCTTGATGTAGTCCTCGAGCCCGAGCTCGTGTATGAGGACGGCGATAATGCTCGAAACGACGGTGCCGTGCTTGTTGTCGGAGACATCCTGCACATCCGTGGTGGAGCCGCTGCCCTCGGAATCGTTGTAGGCGTTGTAGCCGCGGACATTGCCGTTGTCGTCGGTGAGGAGCACATCGTTGAACACGGTGTTCGACGCGTCGATGCCCGTGTCGATGACGGCAATCACCACAGGCTCGGTCTGCACGGACTGCAGGCTCGGCAACAGAACGCGGCTCACATACGAACGCAACTCCGCAAGGTCGAGCTCGCCCGCCGCGAAATACCACAACGAGTCGGCGTCGTAGTTGCCCCATGTGCTTGCCGTGGTCGCCTCGGCGACTGTGGTGTCGGCAGCGGCGACTCCCGCGGGCACCGAAAGGACGCACCCCGCAAACACGAGCGCGACGACGAGCGCAAACACCCAGATACAAGCAAAAACTTTGACCTTTCCTGTCATTTCCCTTTCCCTTACCGCCTGTGCGGTTTATCTCTCTTCGTTGAGCAACGCGAGCGAGAAGCGAAGCCTTTCAAGGCACTCTTCTTTGCCGAGCAATGCCGCCATTTCGATTGCTCCGCCCGGCGTCGACGGCTGTCCCGTCACCGCAACGCGCATGCTGTACATCACCTGACCGCCCTTCATTCCGGCGGCTTCCGCCGCCTCTTTGACGGCATCTCTTATGTTGTCTTCGTTCCACTCTTTGATGCCTTCAACCGCACGAATCGACACTTCAACCGCCTTTTTTGCGACATCAAGGTCGACTTTCATCTTCTGGTGCACATACATCCCCAAATCGTAGCGCCCGAACGACGCGATGAAATCCATCTTTTCGGGAATCTCAGAGAGGATGTCCACCCTCGTCTGCATGAGCCTTGCGATGGTGCGGTGGTCGTAGCCTGCGGCCTTGCTCTTTTTTATCCACGGCTCGCTCACGGCGAGGAACTCGTCCTCCGTCATGGCTTTCAGATACTCCCCGTTCAGCCAGCGCATCTTCGCCTCGTCGAATATCGAGGAGCTGACGGAGATGCCGTCCACATCGAAGAGGGCTATCATCTCCTCCATGCTCATCTTTTCCGCGTTGCTCTTGGGGCACCAGCCGAGGAGCGCGATGTAGTTGACTATCGCCTCGGGGAGATACCCCTTCGCGATGAAGTCCTCGAAGTTGGCGTCGCCGTAACGCTTGGAAAGCTTCCTCGTCGCGTCCTTCATGATGGGGGGCAGGTGCATATAGCGGGGTCTCTCCCACCCGAAGGCGTCGTAGATGAGGTTGTACTTGGGGGTGGAGCTCAGATACTCCGTGCCGCGTATGACATGCGTTATCCCCATGAGGTGGTCGTCGACGACATTCGCGAAGTTGTATGTCGGCATCCCGTCGGACTTCAGCAACACGCCGTCCTCGATGTCCTCGGAGCTCACCGAAATCTCGCCGAACACCATGTCCTCGTAGGACGACACCACCCCGTCGGGCACCTTCTGCCTGATGACATAGGGTTCGCCCGCCGCAAGCCTTGCGCGCACCTCATCGGGAGAGAGGTTGCGGCAACGGCGGTCGTAGGTGTGAGTGCCGTTTTCGCCCGCTATGCTCTCGAGCCTCTCCTTGGTGCAGAAGCAGTAGTACGCGCCGCCGAGTTCGACAAGCTTTTCCGCCCACTCCTTGTAGATGCCCGCGCGCTCGCTCTGGATGTAGGGGCCGTAACCGCCGTCGCGGTCGGGGCCCTCGTCGTAGTCGATGCCCGCCGTCCTGAGAGTGCGGTAGACCATGTCCTCCGCGCCTTCGACATGCCTCTCGCGGTCGGTGTCCTCAATCCTCAAAACGAATTTGCCGCCGTTGTGGCGCGCAAAGAGATAGGCATAAAGCCCCGTGCGCAGGTTGCCTATGTGCATAAATCCCGTAGGGGAGGGTGCAAACCTCGTCCTGACTGTCATCTGTCACCTCTGAATTCCGTCCCGCCGCGCATCGCGGTCAGGGAGCCGCTTTCCTCAAAAGAGTACACTCCCCCGTCCGTGAAAATGAGATGGTCGAGGAGGCGCACTCCGATGTTGCCGAGAATGTAATCGATGCTCCTTGTGAGCTCGAAATCGTGTTGCGAGGGCTGTCCGTTCCCGCTGGGGTGATTGTGCGCGAGCACCAGCCCCGCGGCGTGAGTCCTCATTGCGAAATCCACTATCCGCCGCACGGACACATTGACGCTGTCGCCCGTGCCGAGCGCGAGCCGCTCGAACCTTATCACGCCGTCCTGCGCGTCGAGAGCGAGCACGCACGCCTGTTCGACGGGGCACCCGAACATCTGCCCCGCCAGATAATCCCTGACGGTGCGTTTGCCCGAAAGCCTGGTGCGACGCTTTTCGGCGCTGGCGGCGTAACGGCGGAATATGTCGGGCAGGCACGACAGAAACAGCGCGGCGTTGCGGGTCATGCCCGGCACCTCTTCCAGCCTGTCTGCGTCGGCGTTCAGCACCTCGGCAAAACTCCCGAAAGTGTCGATGAGGTCGTGCGCTATGTCGTTGGTGTTGCGAAGGGGAACGAAATGAAAAAGAATGTATTCGAGCACCTCATGGTCCTGAAGTGGCTCCATGCCGCCCGTTTCTATTCTTTCGCGCATTCGGTTTCTGTGTCCGTCGTGAGCACCCATCGTAACCCCCAGTCGCGCACGCGCGCCTGTTTCGGTGTGAGATAAGGTGATTATATATTATGCGCCTTTCAAAATCAACTTTTTCCCGTCAAATGCGCCATATAAAGGCCGCGGAGCGGGCTCCGCCCGCCGGGCTCACGCCTTTTGAACGGAGCGCGACACGACGGTTTTCCGCCTCCGCGCAACGGCTGTCTTTCGCCCGCGAGGCTTTGCGCCTACGCCCCGCCGCTCACAAAAACGGCGAGCGCGCGGAACTGTCTCTTATACACATCTCCGAGCCCAC
>USEV01000147.1 GCA_900553825.1 uncultured Eubacteriales bacterium | reverse complement strand
GACATCCTCGAAAGCGTGTCCTCGACATTCGGCGGCGGCATGGGAAGGCTGGGCGAGGTGTGCGGAGCGGTGAGCGCGATGTTCATGCTCCTCGGGCTCGTGCGAAAAGTCGACACCACCGACCGTGCGGCAAAAGCGGCGCTCTACGCGGAGGAGCGCGAGCTTGCAGGGAAGTTCCGCGAGCGGGCGGGCAGCATAATCTGCCGCGAACTGCTGACCTCCGGCGTCAAGGAGGACATCGGCGACAAGCCGAGGTGTCAGTATCTCGTCGGGCTTGCCGCGTCCCTGATTGAGGAACACCTGAAGCCCGAAAGCGGGGTTTTCAAGGCGGAAAAGGAAGATTAAGTGCCATTTTGTGCAAAATGCGGGCGTTGCCGCACGGCGCACGATACGGAGAAGATATGTTGAATTCCAAACAGAGAGCGGCGTTGCGCGCCGCGGCAAACGGGCTTCCCGCCTGGTTTCAGGTGGGCAAGGGCGGAGTGGGCGACAACCTCGTCGCCGACATCTCCGCCGCGCTCGACGCACACGAGCTCGTGAAGGTCACCGTGCTCAAAACCGCGGGGGTGAGCGCCTCCGAGGTGCTTGCCGAGCTGGCGGAAAGGCTGGGAGCGGAACAGGTGTGCGCCACGGGCAACAAGGTCGTGCTGTACAGACGCAGCGAAAAGGACGGCGTCCGTCACATCGAGTTCGGCGCCGCATCGACAAGGTCGTGATATGAGAGAGGACAAGACAAAGCTCACGCCCGTCAAGGAGCCCGACGACAAGCCCTCCTCCGAGGCTCAGAAGCAGGCGCGCGAGGAAATCAAGCGTGCAAGAGAGGGCACTGCCGCGTTCAAACGGCGGTATTTCGACTTTTACGACGATGTGAAAATCTCACACAGAGAGGATTGGTAATGGATTGGTTCAAGAGGCTTTTCATCCGTGACTACGCCTCTACCGGCAAGCCCGAGGTGCGCATTCGCTACGGCGTGACGGCAGGGGTGTTCGGTATATGTTCCAACGCCCTCATCTGCGCCCTCAAGCTCGCTGTCGGCATCATCGGCGGCAGTGTGACGGTCATTGCGGACGCGGTCAACAACCTTTCCGACGCGGGCAGCAGCGCGGTGACGGTTGCCGGGTTCAGGCTCGCCGCCCGTCCCGCCGACCGCGAACATCCCTACGGTCATGCCAGGACGGAATACATAGGCGCGCTCGTCGTTTCGGTCATCATCCTCATCATCGGCGTGTTGCTCGCCAAGTCCTCCGTGGAGAAAATCGTCACCCCCGAGGCGGTGACGGTGGGCACGCTCACCTATGTCGTGCTGTGCGTGTCCATTGCGGTCAAGCTGTTCCAGATGTGGCTTTACCGCGACTTTGCAAAGAGCATTTCCTCCGCCGCGCTCAAGGCGGCGGCGGGCGACAGCTTCAACGATGTGCTGGCGACATCCGCCGCACTCGTCTCCGCAATCGTCGTGGACGCCGCGGGCGTCAATGTGGACGCCTATTTCGGGCTCGCCGTTTCGGTGTTCATCGTGGCTTCCAGCTTCAAGTACATGATTGAGGCGGCAAGCCCGCTCATCGGTCAGCGCGCGCCCGAGGAGCTCACGCGCGCCATAAAGGACAAGATGTCGGAGTGCGAGGGAGTGCTCGGCGTGCACGACCTCGAGGTGCATTCCTACGGCGAAGGCAGATATTTTGCCGTGGCGCACATCGAGGTTCCCGCCGATTTCACTCTGCCGTACGCTCACGAGCTCGCCGACGGCGTGGAGAGGGAAGTGATGAAGGAGCTCGGCGTCGCGCTCACCGTGCACATCGACCCCGTGGACACGGAGGACAGCGAGCTCGGAGTGTTGCGCGAGAGGTGCGAGGCGGTCCTCGGCGCGTTCGGAGAAAAAATCGCCCTGCACGATTTCAGGCTCGTGAGAGGCAAGGAGCAGACGAAGGTCATCTTCGATGTCGCCATTCCCTACGAGAGCAAGGTCGCGCTCGGCGATGTCGAAAAGGCACTTTGCAGGGAGTTTGCGGACGAAAAGACGGAATATCACTTTGTGCTGCACCGCGACTTGCAGTGAGTGCGGGCGCACGGATACGGAAGATACGGTTTATGGTCAGAGAAGATTTGAGAAATGTTGCAATCATCGCGCATGTCGACCACGGCAAGACCACGCTCGTGGACGGTATGTTGCGCCAGTCGGGGACATTCCGCGAGAATCAGCAGGTGCAGACCTGCGTCATGGACTCGGGTGACCTCGAGAGAGAAAGAGGGATAACAATCCTCGCCAAGAACACTTCCGTGCATTGGAAGGGCGTCAAAATCAACATAATCGACACCCCGGGGCACGCGGACTTTTCCGGCGAGGTCGAAAGGGTGCTCAAAATGGTGAGCGGCGTGCTGCTCCTCGTGGACGCGGCGGAGGGACCCATGCCTCAGACGCGTTTCGTGGTGGAAAAGGCGCTTGCGCTGGGGCTCAAAATCATCATCGTCGTCAACAAAATCGACCGTCCCGACGCGAGGCTCGCCGAGGTGGGCGACGAGGTGCTGGAGCTGCTCCTCGACCTCGGCGCGGACGACGACAGGCTCATGAGCCCCATACTTTACTGCTCGGGCAAACAGGGCACGGCGAGCACGGACTACCGCACGGAGGGCAAGGACCTCGCCCCGCTTTTCGACACCATTCTCGATTATATCGAGCCGCCGGAGGGCGACCCCGACGGCGAGCTGCAGCTCCTGGTGTCGGCAATCGACTACAACGACTATGTCGGACGCATAGGCATCGGCAAGATAGAGCGCGGTGCAATCAGAGTGGGCGAGGAGGTCACCGTCTGCGACACCGAAGGGCTTTCGCCGTACAAGAGCAAGGTGGTGACGCTTTTCCAGATAGAGGGGCTGAAGCGCAACCCCGTGCCCGAGGCGCAGGTGGGCGACATCGTCTGCTTCAGCGGCATCGAGGGCATCACGATAGGCAACACCCTTTGCGACCCGTCGCGCATCGACCCCGTGCCGTTTGTCAAAATCGGCGAGCCGACAATCGAGATGAACTTCTCCGTCAACGACAGCCCGTTCGCGGGCAGGGAGGGCAAATATGTCACCTCCCGTCAGTTGCGCGACAGGCTGTTCAAGGAGCTGTTGAAGGACTGTCTCTTATACACATCTGACGCTGCCGACGAT
>USEV01000146.1 GCA_900553825.1 uncultured Eubacteriales bacterium | reverse complement strand
AAGTATGCTCCTGTCCGCGGGTGTTTCGTTTCCTTGTCTGACGCTCAAATATCGCCGTTTTACCTTTTTCAATCATGGTGTAGGGGGAAATCCGACTATACATCTCTATCCAACCGCGCTATTTGGCGAATAGCCTTTTCGACCTGTTTCACAATTCCTCATGTACGCAAAGTACACCGCGAGTCCTGAAAATCGGGGCTTTCGCGCATCTCATCCAAATATCGCGCTTTTACCGTCGAAAGTCATAGGGCAGGGGGAAATCAAATTTTCCGCCTCTATCCAACCGCGCTATTTGGCGTGATACTGCGTCAACTTCACACCCGCGACCTCTCGCGGCAAGTACGCCACGAGTCCGCGGGGGCGTGGTCTTTCTTGCTCTTCATCCGAATATCGCCGTTTTGCCTTTTTCAAACAAAGAGCAGGGGGGCTCCTGCCTTGTGCCGCTTTCAAACGCGCTATTCGGCAATAGCTTTTTGACCTGTTTTGAGATATTTCGCCTTAGACAAATTCGCCGCGATTCCGTGGGGGCGCTGGGTGTTCGGCGTTACATCACGCGGCACAGGGCACAGGCGATGACCATGCCGCAAAACGAGCCGAAGAGGGCGACGGGAATTGCGTAACGCAGGCGTTTAACTTTGCATTTTGTGAAATAAACTGCCGAAATGTAAAAAATCGTTTCCGAAGCGCCCGCTATTGTCGAGGCACAGCGAGCGATATACGAGTCGGGTCCGTAGGTGTTCATTATGTCTTCGAGCAGAGCAAGCGCACCGTTGCCCGACATGGGGACCAGCAGCACGAGCTCGGAGATTTCGGGCGGTATGCCGAGGTATCTGAAAGGGTAGCTCAGCCCTTTCGAGAGCAGGGCGGAGAGTCCGCTTGCGCGGAAGAGTTCGATTGCGATGAAGATGACGGCAAGGTAGGGGAAGATGCTTTTGACGAGCACGAGGCTTTCCTTTGCGCCGTCGATGAAGCAGTCGTACACCGCGACCTTTTTCACGATTGCGTAAATGAGCGTTCCGACGAGTATGACGGGGATGAGATAGAGGCTCATTTTGTTTTCCTTCGGGCGGGTTCGGTCGGCGGGGGAAGAAAAGCGGGATTCGCGGGCGGAATTTGTTCTTTTGCCCGGTTTTCCCTTTTCGAAAACAGCTTTGCGAGAATCATTGCGATTGCCGTCGCGCAGGTGGTGGAGATGAGGGTGGGCAGAAACACCGAAGCGGCGTTTGTGCTGCCCGCCGCCGCGCGCAGGGATATGACCGTGGCGGGGATGATCTGTATCGAAGTTGCGTTTATCACAAGCAGCATGAGCATATTGTCGGTGGCTTTCCCCTCCTCGCGGCACATGGATGCCATGGCGTCGATTGCCGACGGGGTTGTCGCACCGCCCATTCCCAGCATATTGGACGCGAGGTTCACCGAGATGTAGTCGTAGCTCTTTTCGCTCTCGCCCTTGAACAGCCTGCGCACGACCGGACGGAGCGCGCGGGAGAGTTTTTTGTCGAGCCCCGTCTTTTGCGCCATTTTGAGGACGGAAAGCCAGACGGCGTATATTGCGGTGAGTTTGAGGATGAGAGTGATTGCGTTTGCCGCTCCCGAAATCATTGTCGGGAGCGCGTCGGCGGGGGCGGCGTATGTCATTAGCACGAGCGAAACGAGCGCAAGTGCGGTGAAGACGGCGTTCATGGTATAGTCTATTCCCCCACGGGCGCGGTGTATGAGTGCCGCGCGTACAAATGCGCGCCGTGTGCGCCGTATATGCGCGGGCGTAAATCGTTTACAAAAACACTCAAAGGTTGTATAATAGCGTAGATTCCGACAAAATGCCGCTCGGAAGGCGGGGCGGAAGGCTCCGCGGAGGACTTATGGGAAAGAAGTATTACATCACCACGGCAATCACTTACACATCGGGCAAGCCGCACATCGGCAACACCTACGAGATTGTGCTGAGCGATTTCATCGCGCGTTTCAGAAGGGCGCAGGGTTACGATGTCCGTTTCCAGACGGGCACCGACGAGCACGGCGAGAAGGTTGAGCTCAAAGCGGCGGCGGCGGGAGTCACTCCCCAGGCGTTCGTCGACGGCGTAGCGGGCGAAATCAAGCGTATATGGGACCTCATGGACACCACTTACGACCGCTTCATCCGCACCACCGAGCCCGGGCACGAAGCCGAGGTTCAGAAGATTTTTCAAAAGCTGCTCGACAGCGGCGACATCTATAAGGGCGCATACGAGGGCTGGTACTGCACCCCCTGCGAGTCATTCTGGACGGAGAGCCAGCTCGTGGACGGCAAGTGCCCCGACTGCGGCAGGGAAGTCACGCTTGCAAAGGAGGAGGCGTATTTCTTCAGAATGAGCAAATATGCCGACAAACTCATGGCGTACTACGACGCGCACCCGGATTTCATCCTCCCCGTGTCCCGTCGCAACGAGATGGTCAACAACTTCCTCAAGCCGGGGCTTCAGGACCTCTGCGTTTCGCGTTCGTCGTTCAGCTGGGGCATCCCCGTGAAGTCCGACCCCAAGCATGTGGTCTATGTGTGGCTCGACGCCCTCACCAACTACATCACGGGGCTCGGTTACAGCACCGACGGCAAGAGCTCGCCGGAATTCGAAAAATACTGGCCGGCGGATGTCCATGTCATAGGCAAGGACATCGTGCGCTTCCACACCATTTACTGGCCTATATTCCTCATGGCGCTCGGCGTGCCGCTCCCCGAAAAGGTCTACGGTCACCCCTGGCTGTTGCAGGACGGCGGCAAGATGTCCAAGTCCAAGGGCAATGTGCTCTACGCTGACGATCTCGCCGCGGTCTACGGCGTGGACGCCCTGCGCTACTACCTCCTCTCCTCGTTGCCCTACGACAACGACGGACTCATCGGCTGGGAGCTCGTCACCGACACCGTCAACAGCGAGCTCGCGAATGTCTACGGCAACCTCGTCAACCGCACGGTCGCGATGTCCAACAAGTATTTCGGCGGCAAGGTCGAGAACAAGGGCGTGAACGAGCCCGTGGACGACGAGCTCAAAGCCGTCGTGACCGGCGCATACGAAAGAGTGGCAAAGCGCGTGGACGAGTTCCGCGTGGCGGACGCGGTGAGCGAGATCATGACCATCTTCCGCCGCGCAAACAAATATATCGACGAGACCGCGCCGTGGGTGCTCTGTCTCTTATA
>USEV01000145.1 GCA_900553825.1 uncultured Eubacteriales bacterium | reverse complement strand
CGGCAGCGTCAGATGTGTATAAGAGACAGAGCCTGTTTTTCAGTGCGTGAGAGAGGGTCACGAAGTCGTCGAGCGAGAGAGTCTCTCCGCGCACCAGTGCGGGGAAACCGCTCTCCTCCACCACTTCCGCCGCCGCGGCCTTGTTCATGCCGAAAGAGGAGGCGAGATTGTTGGCAAGCGTCTTGCGGCGCATCGCGAAAGCCGCACGCACGACCCTTTTCAGAAACGCGGTGTCCTCGCCTTCCAGCCTCTCCGGGACGCGCTCTATCTGCACCACGGCGCTGTCCACATTGGGCGCGGGACGGAACATCCTTCTGTCCACCGTGCGCGTCACCCTTGCGTCGCCGAACATCTTCACCGCGAGCGTGACCGCCGCGTATTCCGCACTTCCGCATTCCGCGACCAGTCTGTCCGCGACCTCCTTCTGCACCATGACCGTGAGCGTACTGACTGGGAGCGGGCTTTCGATAAAGCGCATTATCATGGGCGTCGTCACATAGTAAGGCAGGTTGGCGACCACCCTGAAAGGTCCCTCGCCGACAATTCGCGTGAACTCGTCGTCCTTCATCTTCAACACATCGCGGAAGACCACTTCCACATTCTCGCAGCCCTGCAAGGAGAGCGAAAGTATGTCTTGCAGGTTTTTGTCCACCTCGAAGGAAAAGACCTTTTTCGCGCGGAGAGCGAGCCTCGAGGTGAGAGTGCCGGCACCCGTGCCTATCTCCACCACGGTGTCGTCGGCACCCGCCCCGCTGTCGGAAACGATTGCGTCGAGGAGGTTGTTGTCGAAAATGAAATTCTGCCCCAACGCCTTGTTGAAGCGGAATTCGCTGTTTTTGAGAAGCTCGGCAATCTTTTCCATAAATTTCCTTTACCCGCCGCGTATACGACGGGAGATACGGCACAAATTAAGGGCGTACCGAAGACAACGAGTCGAAGTACGAAAGAGCGGAAGTAACCGCACGAGAAAGCAGGAGTTCGGCAAGATTATCTTATCGTTCTTCTGCTTTTCTTTTAATACTGTTCGTCCTCGCTTATCTCGGCGCGGACGCGGAACTTCGCACCCAGGCTCTTCGCCACGGCGGCGCACCTTTCAATCTCGCGCTCGCCGATGCAATCCACGACGCTGACGGTGGTGTCGATGCCCGCGGCAACCGCGTCACGCACGAAATCCAGGAGCGCGGCGTAACCCTGCTCGCCGAAGCGGGAGTGACACACGCTCTGATACTTTTCCGCGTCGGCGGCGTTCAGGGACACCGAGACGCTGTCTATGACGGGCGCAAGCCTCTTTGCGGCGTCCGTGATGCCGTTGATGAGGTTTGCCTGTCCGTTAGTGTTGATGCGGGTGTGTATGCCCTTCTTCTTGAGCCATGCCGCGACCTCGATGAGCTTGTCCAGCGCGCAGGTCGGCTCGCCGAACCCGCAAAAGACGGCTCCGTCGTAACGCGAGAGGTCGAACTTCCCGAGCGCGTCGATGACTTCGCTCGCGGAGGGCTCGTGCTCCAGCCAAAGGTCGCTTCCGCCCACGCCGTCCTTGAAGTTGCGTATGCAGAAGTCGCAGGAATTGGAGCATTCGTTGGTCAGATTTATATAAATGCTGTCCCCGAACTCATAGACACAGTTTTGCATTCTTTCTCCTATATTGACAAAAACGAGCGTTGAACACTCATTTCATCTTGAAAAACAGTCGTTTCGTGTTTTCGGCGGTGATTCTTTCCACTTCCTCGCGCGGGAGGGAAAGCACCTGCGCCATCTTGTCCGCGACAAGCCCGACATACTTCGGGAAGTTGGTCTGCCCGCGGTACGGCACCGGCGTCATGTAGGGGCTGTCCGTTTCCAGCAACAGCCTGTCGCGGGGAACCGCGGCGAGGGCTTCCAGGTTGTGACGCGCGTTTTTGAAGGTTATCGCGCCGCCGAAGGCGTAGTAGCAGTCCAGCGCGGAAAATTCCCTCACCATCTCCGCGGAGCCCGAATAGCAGTGCAACAGCACGCCGTGTGCGAGCAGGTGACGGGAACTTTTCAGAATGTCCAGACAGTCGCCGTAGGCGTCGCGCACATGAAGCGCAACGGGCAGCGACAGCGCGTGCGCGAGCTCCAGCTGTTCCCTGAAAACCCGCCTCTGCACATCGCGGGGGCTCAGGTCGTAGTAGTAATCAAGACCTATCTCCCCTATCGCAACCACCTTCTCCGACGACGCAAGCGCGGAAAACTCCGCATAGTCGTCCGCAGTCGCTTCGCTGGCGCTGTGCGGGTGTATTCCCAGGGCGCAGTACACCCCGTCATGCCCCTTGGCGATGTCGTAGCCGCCGAGGGAGGATTCGCGGTCGTAACCCACGGTCACCACCGATTCCAGCCCGTCGGCGCGCATTAAAGAGATTATCTCCTCCGCAAACGGCGCCAGCCTCTCGTCGGTGAGATGGCAATGGCTGTCGATTATCATCAGCAGACCTCGGAGCCGGACGGCACGGGTTTTTCGGGCGAAACTATGACCACATCGCCCTCCGCCGTCACGGCGCAGAGCAACATACCCTGGCTTTCGATGCCGCGGAGCTTCGCAGGCTTGAGGTTGGCGACCACCACCACCTGCTTGCCCACCATCTCCTCGGGGGTGTAGTACTTCGCTATGCCGCTCACGATGGTGCGGACTTCGTCGCCGACTTCGACGGTGAACTTCAGAAGTTTGTCGGCCTTTTCAACCTTTTCGGCGGTGAGGATGTGCCCCACGCGCAGGGTGACTTCCTTGAACTTGGCGATGTCGATGAAGGTCGTCGTGCCCTCGGGTGCCTTGTCGGCGGGTGCGGATTCCGTCTTTGCCGCGGGTGCCGCGGGTGCGGGCTGCTCCGCCGCTTTCTTTTCCTCGTACATCTTTTCCACTTGTGCCGCAATCTCCTTTGCGTCAAAACGCCTGAACAGAATTTCGGGTTCGCTTGCCCCCTGCGTGGTGCCGAGCAAGCCGAACTCGCCGAGCTTCGAGAAGTCGCGCGCCTTCGCGCCGCAGTTGGCGAGGGCTTTCGCCGCCGCCGTCGGCATGCAGCACGCGAGCATGCTCGAGCCTATGACAATGCTCTCCACCAGGTTGTAGAGCACCGTCGCCAGCCTTGCAGAATTTGCCTCGTCGCGGGCGAGCACCCACGGCGCGGTCTCGTCGATATCTGTCTCTTATACACATCTGAC
>USEV01000144.1 GCA_900553825.1 uncultured Eubacteriales bacterium | reverse complement strand
GGCAGCGTCAGATGTGTATAAGAGACAGGGACATGACCTCGCCGTCCACCGCAACGGAATTGATGCTGAGATAGATGCTGGTTTCCTGCGCCGCCCAGAGCTCGTTTTCAAACAGAGTTATGGCGTACGCGTGCGCGCCGCCCGTGGTGTGAGTCGCCTCGGGGGAATGAATTTCGTATTCCTGTTCCGCGCCCTCGAGGAAGATGTTTTCTGGTGCGCTGTCGGCAAAGGAATGGGGTTTGCCGTCGTAATCGACCTTGGCGGCGGCGAGCTTTGCGATGCCCTTCACGACGGTCATCTTCGCGCCCTCGGCGAGGCTTGCGTCGATGATGTATTCCGCCGTGACATCCGCGCCGGATTCGTCCGTGATTGCGACCGTGCCGTCAAACACGAGCGCCGCACTCTCGCCCGGGAGAAGGACGCCTTCGCCCTCGCGGGTGACTCCGACGGTGACGCTGTGCCCCTCCTTGAGCTCCCCCGTTATTTCCACCGCGCGGGAGTCGGTGTAGGGCTCCGCCCCTGCCGTGACATAGGGCACATCCTGGTCGACGACGACCACCGTAAGACGGGGGCGGGGGTCGGTGTTTGCGTGGTCTTTGTCGTCGTCGCACGCGACAAAGAGCACGGCAAGGAGCGTCACCAATGCCACAACGGCGATGAGCAATGTCTTTTGTTTTGTCTTTTTCATCTTTCACCTCGCGGGGACGGGCAAAACGCCGCGACCCCATTTATGTGATTTAGTGCGCGGCGGGTACGATGAAATCGTATGCCGTGCCGCTTGAGATAATTTCCGTCTGTTTTGCGTAACCGAAATCGCTCGACGCGCCGTACATGAAGAAGCGGAAGCTCTGAGTGCCCGCCGCGAGCGGGAGCAGAGAGCCCTGCAGATAGAGGGCGCTGTTGCTCGGCTCGCCCTGTGCGAGCACGCCGAGATTGATGTCGAAGCGTTCCATGCTCTCGCCCGCAAACTGCGAGAAATCCACCATGGAATAGTTCTTGCCGCCGCCGTAGAACGCCATGCCGCCGTGGACATAGTCCGAGCCGTCCAACGAGCTGATGATGTCGGCGAACTCTTCGCCGCCGTAGTCGCGGACCTTGTTCAGCATATCGTCGATGTTGAGCTGCAGGAAAGCGGTGTTGCCGCCCACGCCGTGCGGGAGCTCGATGAGCGTGGAGCTGTCAACGGCGGAGAGGGGTTTCCAGTCGTATATGCGCACCTCGCCGACCATTCTGAGGAGGGCGGGATAGCTCGTGCCGCCGACATCGGTCCAGAAGTCGAGAGGCATCATGCCGCCGTCGAGCATGGGACCCGCAAAGGAGCTTTCGAACCCTATGGCGAAAAGCCCGCTGTTATAGAGCGCGGAATTCTCGAGCGTGAGCTCCGTGAGCACGAAGTTTCGGACAAATTCCCCGTCGGAGAGGTTGTCCTGCGAGGGAGAATAGCTCCTGCCGTCCAGCGTGAGAGAGGGCTCCATGCGCTCCGTGTCGTAGCCGTTGCCCGTCGTCGTGGAGACGAATTCGCCCCTGATTTTCCTGTTGGTGCCGAGCTTCAGCAAAAATTCGCGTGCGTTTGCGAGGATGCAGCTCTCCACCTCGACCTCTATCTTTTCCCCTTCGGCGTCCACGGGGTTGTCCGTAGTGACGACGGGGTCGATGCCGTCCCTGCCGAATGCGCGCAACACCGTTCTGCCGTTGGACAGCCTGCTGTTCACCACGCGGCAATCGGACATGACTTCCAGCACGGTGCCGCAGGTGTTGAGGTGAGCGAGGTCCATCTCGCCGTCCTCGTACAGGCTTTCGTCGGAACAGCCCTTGAGTGACACATTGTCGATGACGACGCCGTCGGTGCGGACGAGGAAGACCATGTTGTCCTGCGCCTTGACCTCCGCCGTGCCCTCGATGGCGACGAAGTTGAGCGGACCCTTGAAGACGGACTTCTCGCTGGACACCGCGGGAGTGACCTGGGTGATGTAATCGGCGTTCAGCGTCATGCCGTTGCCGTAGACATCGTTCTTGAACTCGATGCAGTAGTTGACCGTGGGATGCTCCATACCGCGGTTTGCGTAGTAGGCCCAGTCCGCGGTGGTGGGGAGCTTCCTGACATATTGTCCGAGGTCGGCGTCGGGGCGGAGGAAACCGTCCTCGCCGAACTGATTTTCGCCGAGCATGATGTCGGCGGTGAGCACGGTTGCCATGCCCGCCTCCGTCGCGGCGACAAGGGATTCGTAATCCCCGACATTGACGCCGTCGGCAATACAATCGAGGGTTAAAGTGGTCGAAATGCCGTCATTAAACACATTTGTGTGCTTCCACGAGGCGGTGACCACCACTCTGCCCGTGCCTTTGACGACGAGCCCGACAACGCCGTTCTGCTCCGTGACCTCGGCAACCGACGGGTCGGAAACGGTGTACTCGAACTCCCCTTCCGCACTCTCCGCGATGACGCCGCTGTACGCCTTGAGCGCAAGGGTGCGCGGCGTCGCGACGAACCCCCCGTCCTCGCAGTCGAGCCCGCCCACGGCAAGCACTCCGCCTATCCCCCATGTGGAGGAATTCTCGCCGAACACGACGGAGGAGAAGTTTTTGACCACTTCGATTTCCCGCCTGTCCTCGAGGCGTCGTTCGCCGTCCGTTACGGAATAGAGCGAGATGACCGCCCTGCCCTCGCCCAGCGCCTCCACGGTGCAGGTGCCGCGCACGGCGTCCGTCCCGGAGATTGCGACGGCGTTGCCTTCCGCCTCGAACTCGAAAGTCATGCCCTCGGGCACCGAGGGTTCGGTGACGGCGGCATAGGTCACCGTCGTGCCGTTCTTTTGCAGCAGCAGTCCGCTCTCGGCGTCGCCGTAGCGGGAGTAAAGCTCGGATATGCTCTCGGCAAACTCGAATGTCACCGTGTGGGTGTCGCCCTCGGAGGCAAGCTCCAGGACGAGCGCGTCGCCGTCGTCGCCCACGCCGTCCGCGAAGCTCACCGTGACCGCATACTGCCCCGCGGCAACGGGAGTGACATCGACGCTCTCTATGCCCTCGGGCAGGACGGCGGGTGCCGTCGGCGCGGAGGCGCATTCCGCATACACCGTCTTTTGGGAGGAACCGGGGAGCACCCGCACGGTGCTCGCCGTCTTTTCGCCCTCGACGGTGAAGCCGTCGTCGCTCACCCTGACCCTGTCTCTTATACAC
>USEV01000143.1 GCA_900553825.1 uncultured Eubacteriales bacterium | reverse complement strand
GAGATTCCTCTACGTCTCGTGGGCTCGGAGATGTGTATAAGAGACAGGATAAACATCGTCGACACCGCGGGTCTGCGCGAGAGTGCGGACAGGGTGGAGAGCGAGGGAGTGCGCCGTGCGCTGGACGCCGCGCAACACGCCGATGTCGTGCTGTATGTGCTGGACACCACCGCCCCCGACGGCGAGGACTGGGAGGTGCCGGATTTCGGCGGTACGCGCGTGTTCACCGTGCGCAACAAATGCGACCTCACCTCATTCACCTGTCCGAGGATGTACGGGTGCTTTGCGGTCAGCGCAAAGGACGGCACGGGCGTGGACGGACTGTTGCACGCCGTTGCCGCACTGTACCGCGAAGGCGAGACCGCAGGCGGCGAAGTCATCCCCTCCGAAAGACACAAAGACGCACTTTACCGCGCAAAACGCGCGCTTGAAAGTGCTGTTTTGCAGATAAATGCCACCACCGATTGCGTGCTCATCGACCTCAGGGAGGCGTATGACGCGCTGGGTGAAATCACGGGGAGGACGGCGAGCGAGGATGTCGTAAACGACATCTTCGACAAGTTCTGCGTGGGCAAATGAGCGAGAGATTCGATGTCGTGGTAGTGGGCGGCGGTCATGCCGGAGTGGAAGCCTCCCTTGCGTGTGCTCGCAAGGGGCATTCCGTCCTCATGCTCTGCACGGACCTCGGCACGGTGTCGCTCATGGCGTGCAACCCCGCAATCGGCGGCACGGCAAAAGGACACCTCGTCAGGGAAATCGACGCCCTCGGCGGCGAGATGGGGCTCTTTGCCGACAAGTCGTTGTTGCAGATGAAGATGCTCAACGCCGCCAAAGGTCCCGCCGTGTTTTCCCTGCGCGGTCAGCAGGACAAGAAGGTGTATCAGAAGGTCGTCATGGACACCCTGCTCGCGACGCCCGGGCTCACCGTCCGCGCCGCGGAGTGCAAGGGGTTGCTCGTCGAAGGCGGCGAGTGCCGCGGCGTAACTCTCGCGGGCGGCGAGGAGGTGCGCGCCTCCGCCGTCGTGCTGGCGACGGGCGTTTATCTCGGCGGCAAGGTCATCATCGGGGAATACGAGAAGAGCTCCGGTCCCTCGGGCTATTCGCCTGCGCTCGGGCTCACGCAGTCGCTCGCCGAGGGCGGCATACCCATGCGCCGTTTCAAGACGGGGACCCCCGCAAGAATTTACCGCGATTCCATCGATTTCGACGAAATGGAGATTCAGTACGGCGGCGCGCCGGACAGATTTTCCTTCATGTCGCCGACGGGACTTTTCGAGGAAGAGCCCTGCTGGCTCACCTACACCAACGCCGAAACGCACAAAATCATCCTCGACAACATCCACCGCAGCCCCCTTTTCAACGGGTCGATAAGCGGGATTGGCCCGCGCTACTGCCCGTCGATAGAGGACAAGGTGGTGCGCTTTGCCGACAAGGAGCGTCACCAGATATTCGTCGAGCCCGAGGGCGCGGCGAGCGAGGAGATGTACATCCAGGGCATGAGCAGTTCTCTCCCGCACGATGTCCAGGAAAAGATGTATCGCACGCTTCCCGGGCTCAGGCGGTGCAGATTCGCAAAATACGCCTATGCGATAGAATACGATTGCCTCGACCCCACCGCGCTCTTGCCGTCGCTGGAAATCAAGGGGATAAAAAATCTCTATTCCGCGGGACAGCTCAACGGGAGCAGCGGCTACGAGGAGGCGGCGGCGCAAGGGCTCATTGCCGGGCTCAACGCCGCATTGCGCCTCGAGGGCAGGGAGCCTCTCGTACTCGCCCGCGACGAGGCGTACATAGGAGTCCTGATTGACGACCTGGTGACAAAGGGCACCAACGAGCCCTACCGAATGATGACCGCGCGCGCGGAGCACCGTATCAAGCTCCGCCAGGACAACGCCGACCGTCGCCTCACGGCGAAGGGCTACGCGCTCGGGCTTGCGAGCGAGGAGAGGATGAACCGCACCCTGAAAAAGGAGGAGGAGATCCGCAAGGTGCAGGAGTTCTCCTCGACGCCGCTCCCCCGTGCCGCCACCAACGCGGTGCTCGAGAGGAGAGGGGAGAGCCTCTCCGAGAAGCCGCTCACGCTCGCGGAGCTTGCAAGAAGACCCGCGGTGACGGCGGACGACCTCAGGGAGTTTTTGCCCTTCGAATGTTCGGACGAGGCACTTGCCGCCGCGGCGGTGGAGCTCAAGTACGAGGGTTACCTCAAAAAACAGGAGCACGCCGTGCGTGAACAGAGGCGGCTCGAAGAGCGCGCACTCCCGCAGGATATGGATTATCTCTCCATCTCCGCGTTGCGCCTCGAAGCCCGTCAGAAGCTGGACAAAATCCGTCCGCTCAATCTCGGGCAGGCGTCGCGCATATCCGGCGTTTCGCCCGCGGACATCGCGGTGCTCATTGTCGCCCTTGCAAAAAAAGTGAACCGTGCGCCCGCGAAAAAGCGGGCACCCGCGTGAAAGCCGCGCAACCCGTGACGGGAAAACACCGAAAAGCGCAATCCAACGGCACGAAACAGCACAAAAGCAGGGAAGCGGTAATCCGACGGCACGGAAACTTCGATTCAAAAGCACTCAAACGGAAAAAGCCGCCCGAGAGCAGGGCGGCTTTTTGAGGCTTTCGGGGCGCGTTTTGACGCGCGGTGACGAAAAGTCCGCATAATAGCAAAACGCGCTGGGTCGAAACCCGGCGCATCTTGCTATGATAAGGGGGAAAATTATGAGCTGTGATTAAATCAATCGCGGTTGCTCTTGATTACGGTTGCATAATAGCACTCTCAAAAATCAGTGTCAAGCAAATTTTGTGGAAAAAATAAAAAATTTTTTGCGAACCGCTCAAAAAACCCACAAAAGTGAATTTTTTAATCATTTTTTAATGTCAAATTTGTTGATTTTTGCGCAAAACGACAGCCGTCAAAATGTCAAAACCCCACTGTTTGGCGGCTTTTTGGCATTTCGTGCCGGAAAACGGGCGTGTCGAACTTGTCCCGGTCGAAAGCGCGAAAAAAAAATTTCACCCCGTCAGAATGCTTAAAACAAGCTTAAAATTCCCTTTAAGCCACCTCCGCGTCCTCCCGTTTTCGGGGCTTGAGGGGAGTGTCGGGCAAAGAAAAACCGCGCGGTTTCCGCGCAGTGCGAGTCTTTGGCGACGCATTCGTGCCTGTCTCTTATACACATCTCCGAGCCCACGAGACGTAGAGGAATCTCGTA
>USEV01000142.1 GCA_900553825.1 uncultured Eubacteriales bacterium | reverse complement strand
GTTGCGCCCTTTTCGCCCTTTGTCACAAAGACGACCGCGGCGGATTCCGCACGGCGCAGGAGCTTCCCGACGCCCGCAACCTCGTCGCGTTCACCCGTCAGTATCGCGAGCTCGTCGTCCGTGACCTTGACGATGTCGGCATAGGGCAAAAATGCGTTGACTGCCTCGACGCAGGCCGCCTCGGAGCTGTAAAGTGCCGGGCGAAGATTCACATCGAAGGACACATATGCCCCCGCCTCTCTCGCCAGCCGCACAGCCTTTTCGTGCGCCCGCTTCAAAGGCGATTCCACAAGCCCGACCGAGCAAAAATGCAGTATGTCGCGGCGCTTTGCGAAGTCGTCGGGAACATCCTCCGGCGAGAACATCAGGTCCGCCGTCTCCTTGCGGTAGAAGGTGAAGCTCCTGTCGCCGTCGGGAGTGAGCGTAACCAGCGCGATTGCCGTGGGATACGCCGCGTCGCGCACGGCATAGCGCAGGGATACCCCCGCGTCGACGAGCTTGCCCGCAATGAGCTCCGAGAAGCCGTCCTCGGACAGCTTGCCCATATAGCAGCCGTCCCCGCCCAGCCTCGCCACGCACGCGGCGACATTGGCGGGAGCTCCGCCCGCCTTTGCCACATATTCAGAACCGCCCGCTTTGAGAGGAAGCAGGTCCATGATGCATTCGCCTATGCAAACGATTTTGCCCATTTCGCCTCCGGGCTCCGAAAGCGACGACAATGCGGACGCGCCGACGGAGCACAAAGATTCTTTCAACTGAAACATTTTAATCTCACGCGCGGGAATAATCAAGCGAATCGGGCACCCGACGGCTGTCTTTCACCGCCCCTGCCCTCCTGCCGCAACCCGAGGGAGTCACTCGCGCTCATACCATGCAGGGCATATCGATATGCGGGACATTCTCGCTCACCAGTTCCAGCAACTGCCCCACCGTGACGAGCTCGACATCCTCGTCGAGCGCGGCAACGAAACGCGCGATGTCGTCCATCGAGCCAACGCTCCACGCGTGCGCTACCACCACGGTGTAGCCCGAGATGGTGCTCGGGTCGACGGGATAGCCGTTTATGCGTTCGGCGACGGTTTCCACGCTCCCGTAACGCGCGTTGTCGGGGTCGTCGTCGTCCGTGAGCCAGAGCGTGTCGCGCATACAGACAAAGGGCTTGTCGTTAGCCCAGAACACTCCCCCGCGCCCTTCGACATACTTGTTGCCCACCGACCAGACGCCGCCCTTCACGGCGTCCTGCGCGGCGTAGTAACGGAGGGCGAACGGGTTGAGCACCGTGTCGATGAGGTTGACATAGTCGACGCCGATGCGCCGCATATACTCCGCGGTGATTGAGGCAAAGCCCGCAATGTTGTCCTTGTCGTAGAACGCGGCGTTGATGTAGCCCGCGCCCGAGGGTCCCGCGATGAACTGGTCGAGCGCGGTGCCATTTTCATAGAGGTAGTCGAGAATATGCGGCGCGACATCCGCCACGCCGGGAGCAATCGTCCATGTCACGGGGAAATCCCCCCTGCGTTCCGAGCCGAAATACCGCTCGTTGAAGACAAAGTCGTTCTGCATCCATTGGAGGTTGTCGCCGTCGCTCATGACGATTGCGACATAGTGTTTGTTCTCCCTCTCGGGAGCGGGAGGGTCGTAGTTGGAAAAAGAGGCGGCGTCAACTTTCGGGAAAGCGGAATAGAGCGAAAGGTTTTCCGACCAGTCCGCAGCAATCGTAATCTTGGCGTGCCTGCTGTTTTTTCTCACGAAAGCGGTTTCGTTTTCCGTCCAGCCCATGACGGGAATGTTGGGCTCCGCCCAGTCGAGAATCGCCTCGTTCAACGCCTCGTTTTCCTCGTAATCGCCGTAGTAACAGAGTGCGCCTGCGGCGACGGAATAATCGCGCAACTGCCACTTGAACGGTGCCTGATGCACGATTAAGTGCCGATTGAGGCGATCTTTGTATTCTTCGAACAGCGTGCCGAGGTCGAGCGAGCGCACATCCCTGCCAAGCGTGAGACCCGCGGCTTTCGCCTGGTCCTCCAGCTCCGTCGGGACCATGAGCCACTTCTCCGCACCGGCGACGGTCGTGGCGTGATTCGCCGAACAGTCGTGCGGCGCGGTCGCGCCGTTTGCGTGACTGTTGTAGAGGACATACCTGCCGTCCGCGATGCGGTCTGAAAACGCCGAAACGAGCTCCCACGGGTCGTCCACCCGCTGCACGGCGAAGCCGTACTTTGCCGAGGAGTATTCGAGCCAGCGTGCCGTCGCCGTGCCCGTGTCGATGAAAACGGAGGAAGATGTCTTTGCGACTATGCCCTGCAATGAGACAATCATCTCCGTCTCCTGCACGGTCATGTCGCCGGCGGATATGGCGTAGACCACATCGGAAAACGCCGGGGCGCGCCAGAAAAGCTCCCCGTCGTATTTCGCGGAAACGGTTGCCGAATTGTCGTCACATGAAGCGAGCGTCACGGCAAACGACGCCGCAACGACGGCACAAAGAAGTGTCAGAACGACACGGCGGAATTTTCCCATGCCCCCCCCTTCGGATGCGGCGAAGTCCGCACCCTCACTGCCATTTTAGACCAGACGCTCGCCTCGGTCAAGAGGCGTTGTCCGCAAGGAGTGAGGGAATGCGGTCTCGGACGGAAAATGCCGCAAAAAAACAGCCGGGAAAACCCGGCTGTCACCGTATTTGAAATATGACCGTGCGTTTTGCATCGGGTCCCGTTTCACCCTCGCGTGCGGCAGGACTTTGTTTGCGGCGCGCTCTCCGCTCCGCACAATATGCTGTGCCGCGCCGCTCACTCTCCCGTCAGCCGCACCCCGCACGACTCGCAGAATTGCGCCGAAGTATTCGTGACGGGAGCGCCGCAGTTGGGACAGAATTTCGGCATTTTGTCCGCCCTTTCCTCCCGCATCAGGTTTACGGCAAGCGTTGCGGGCATCGTGGCGGCAAGATAATCCTCGTACATCCGCTCCGCCTCGTCTTCCGACACTTGCGCGTCTTTTCTGGCGACCACCTTGCCCGCCACTATCTCGTGGTCCGGCAGCAGTCCCGCATCAATCATCCCCTCGACCGCAGACTGCACGGAGGAAACCGCCGCCTGCGACGGCGATGCGGAAAACGACGCAATGACCGCTTTCTCGCTGCTCTGCACCCTGTCGAGAAGGGCAACCTGCACGGTGTATTTATGTTTCAGCATCAGACCTGTCTCTTATACACATCTCCGAGCCCACGAGACGTAGAGGA
>USEV01000141.1 GCA_900553825.1 uncultured Eubacteriales bacterium | reverse complement strand
GAGCCTTATCGTCGGCAGCGTCAGATGTGTATAAGAGACAGGGCCTATGTTCTGACCTTCCGGCGTCTCGATCGGGCACATACGACCGTAGTGAGAGTGGTGGACATCTCGGACTTCGAAGCTCGCTCTCTCGCGGTTGAGGCCGCCGGGGCCGAGTGCGGAGAGCTTCCTCTTGTGGGTGAGCTCGGCAATCGGGTTGGGCTGGTCCATGAACTGGGACAGCTGCGACGAACCGAAAAACTCCTTGATTGCGCTGGTTACGGGGCGGATGTTGATGAGGGTCTGGGGGGTGATTTCCGCATTCTCCTGGGCGGAAGCCATCCTCTCCTTGACCACTCTTTCCAGCCTGGAAACGCCGATGCGGAACTGATTTTGCAACAGCTCGCCGACGGGGCGCACGCGACGGTTGCTCAGGTGGTCGATGTCGTCGCAGACGCCGAAACCGACGCGCAGACCGAGGTTGTAGCTCACGGTCGCGACGATGTCGTCGATGGTGATGTGCTTGTAGATGAGCTTGTCCGTCGAGGCGAGCAGCGCGAGCCTGAGCTCGTCTGCGTCCACATCGTCGAGGATTGCTTTGAGAGTGGGATAGTAAACCCTCTCGTTTATGCCGAGCTCGCGGGGGTTGACGCCGACAAAATCGGCAAGACGGGCGTCCACTTTCGCGTACTCTGCAAAGTCAACCGTGTTGTTGCCGATGACCTTGTATTTCCTCGGGTTGTTCTCCTTGTCGGTGTAGGCAAGGTAGACGATGTTGACGGCGTTGTTCTGAATCTCCATCGCCTTTGCGGCGTCGGGGCGCTCTCCCTTGGAGGCGAGAATCTCGCCCGTCACGGGGCTGACGACATCTTCCGCCAGCTCATAGCCCTCGATGCGCGACGCGATGGAAAGCTTCTTGTTGTACTTGTAGCGTCCGACTCTCGCGAGGTCGTACTTCTTGTACTCGTAGAAGGTGTTGTTGATGAGGATGTCCGCGCCCTCGATGGTGGGCACTTCGCCCGGACGCAGACGCTTGAAGAGGTCGGTCTTGCCCTGCTCTTCCGTCTTGCAGTTGACATCCTTCTGGCAAGTCGCCGCTATCATGTCGTCGTCACCGAAAAGCGCGATGAGCTCTTCGTCGGTGCCGTAACCGAGCGCGCGCAGGAGCGTGGTGGATGTGATCTTCCTCATGCGGTCGACATGCACCCACTGGATGTCGTTCTGATCCTGTTCGAATTCCAGCCACGCGCCCCTGTTGGGGATGACCGTGGTCTTGTAGCGCGGAGTGCCGTTGCGGTCGAGCGACTTTTCGCTGTACACGCCGGGGCTCCTGACGAGCTGGCTGACGATGACGCGCTCCGCACCGTTGATGACAAAAGAACCCGCGTCCGTCATGAGCGGGAAATCGCCCATGAACACATCCTGCTCTACCACCTCGCCCGTGTCGTTGTTGGTAAGGCGGGCCTTGACCTTGAGGGGAAGCGCGTAAGTGGTGTCGCGGTCCTTGCACTCCTTGACGGAGTACTTGGGTTCACCCTCGAGAGTGTGGGACAGGAATTCCAGCTTCAGCTTGCCGGCGAAGTCCACGATGGGGGAATAATCCCTGAAGACCTCTTTGATGCCGTCACCGATGAAGTTCGCGTAAGAATTCTTTTGCACCTCGATTAAGTACGGAATCTCGAGCACATCCTTGATTTTGGAAAAATCCTGGCGCTCGGTGGTTCCGTACATGACCTTGTGAATTCTCTGGGACATGTTTTTCTCCTTGAAATTTGCCGATTTTGTTCCCCGCAAAAAAAATTCAGAAAATCCGACTTTCGCGGAAAGCACTTGTTTTTTGTGTTGCTCTGCGCTATACTTACATAGTCGATATAACCCCCTACCCCCAAAAAGAGGTTCTCCGAGGGTAGGAATAAGCATTATTACGCATTTTCCTATTATATCAGCGATTTGCAAGTCTGTCAACAGTCGGCAAGGTGTAATTTTCAAAAACTTTATTTTCCGTTGCCGAGGGTTGCGGAGGCGCAAAAAGAGGTGTAAAAAATATGAGAATCGACAAATTTCTGAAGGTTTCGCGCGTCATAAAACGGCGCACCGTCGCCGCCGAAGCGTGCAGCGGCGGCAGAATCGAAATCAACGGCAAGAGCGTCAAACCCGCAAAAGAGGTCAAGGCGGGCGACATCGTCAGCGTGTCTTTCGGGGCGAGTACGCTCACCTTCGAGGTGCTCAACACCGACGAAAAACAGTCCAAACAGTCCGCCTCCGAGATGTACAGGATAATTTCCGAGTGACTCTCCGGGGCGCGCCCTCCCCTCCGCGAGCGACGCGCTCTTGATTTCGGCGGGTTTTGGGTTTATCATAATGTCGCGCATACGCACACGCGGAAGCGCGCGAGGTATTATGTCACACATCAATGTCATCATCGCGGCAGGCGGCAGCAGCCTGCGTTACGGCAACGAAAACAAGCTCCTCGAGCCCTGCGGCGCCTCCTGCGTTCTCGTCGAGGCAATCAAGCCTTTTCTCTCATTCCCCGAGGTCAAAAAAGTCATCATCGCAATAGACAGCGGCTCGTCGGACGAATTCCTCGAGGCGCTGAAATCCGCGCGCCTCGAGGACGACCGCCGCATCACCCTGACGCGGGGCGGCTCCTCGCGCACCGCGACGGTGGGCTTCGGTGTGCGCGTCCTCGACGAGGAATGCGACATCGTCCTCGTGCACGACGGCGCGCGCCCCTTTGTGTCCGTCGCGCTCATAGGAAGAGTCATCGAGGGCGCAACACGGTGCGGTTGCGCAATTCCCGCCGTGCCCCTCACCGACAACCTTCTGAAACTGACCCCCGACGGCGCCGAGCCCGCGGACAGAACCCCGTTCCGTCGCGTGCAGACGCCCGCGGGATTTTCAAAGGAACGCATAGAACGCGCATACGCCGCGGGAAGCGGGGATTTCCTCGACGATTTCTCCTTTGTCGACAAGTTCGCCCACGGCGCGGTCGAGGTGGTGGACGGCGACCCCAAAAACATCAAAATCACAGTCAAGGACGATTTGCTCACGGGGCTCACGGGCTTCGGCTACGACATACACCGTTTGCGGGAGGGCAAAGGCATAAAGCTCTGCGGCGAAAAAATCCCCTGCCCGTTCTCCTTCGTCGCGCACTCCGACGGCGACGCCGCGGTGCACGCCGTCATGGACGCAATCCTCTCCGCCCTCGGCGAAAAGGACATCGGGCACCTCTATCCCGTGGACGACCCCCGCTACGACGA
>USEV01000140.1 GCA_900553825.1 uncultured Eubacteriales bacterium | reverse complement strand
GCAGCGTCAGATGTGTATAAGAGACAGTAGTACGCGGGCGCCGCCTTCGCGCCGAAGATGAAGGTGCGCGGACGGATGTCGATGGAGGGGTTCTCCTTTATGCGGTAATAGAGGTCAAGGATGTGGAGCGCGTTGAGGAGCTGACGCTTGTATTCGTGCAGCCTCTTCACCTGGACATCGAAGATGGAATCCGGGTCGACATCAATGTTGTTTGCGCTCTTGATGTACTGCGCGAGCCTGACCTTGTTGTCGCGCTTTATCGTCTCCAGCCTGTCAAGCACCCGCTTGTCGCCCATGTAGGGGAGCAAATCCTTGAGCTTGTCCGCGTCGGTCAGCCACTTGTCGCCGATGAGCTCCGTGACGAGAGCCGCGAGCTCCGGGTTCGCCTGCGCAACCCAGCGGCGGTGAGTGATGCCGTTGGTGACATTGGTGAACTTTTCGGGGTGCATGTTGTAGTACTCGCGGAACACATCGTGCTTCAGGATGTCGGAGTGCAGCGCGCTGACACCGTTTATGGTGTGCGAAGTGGCAAGACAGAGGTTTGCCATCTTTATCTGCCCGTCGGCGAGAATCGCGTTGCGGGACACGGCGTCCCAGTTGGAGGGATAGAAGCCCCACAGCTCGCCCACGAAACGCTGATTGATCTCGTGCACTATCTGGTAAATCCTCGGCAACAGCGACTGGAAGAGGTCCTGCGGCCACTTCTCGAGCGCCTCCGCCATGACGGTGTGGTTGGTGTAGGAGATGCAACCCGTGGTGATGTCCCACGCCTTTTCCCAGCTCATGCCGTAATCGTCGAGGAGTATCCTCATGAGCTCGGGGATGCAGAGAGTTGGGTGCGTGTCGTTGATGTGGATTGCCACGCAATCGGCGAGGTTGTCGAGGGAGGGGTTGGTCTTGAGGTGCCGCGCTATGATGCTCTGAATTGAGGCGGACACGAAGAAGTACTGCTGCTTGAGGCGCAGTGATTTGCCCTCGAGGTGGTCGTCGGCGGGGTAAAGCACCTTGGAGATGGATTCCGCCATCGCCTTTGCCGACATCGCCTTGACATACTCTCCCCTCGAGAACATCGACATATCGAAGTCGACAGGGGCTTTGGACGACCACAGTCTGATGCGGTTGACCGTGGAGGTGTGATAGCCGGATATGTTCATGTCGTAGGGCACGGCGAGCACTGTGGTGTAGTCGCGCGGGCGAACAGTGAGCTTGCCGTTTTCCCAGATTTCGTCCACCACGCCGCCGAAACGCACCTCATAGGTCTCCTCGGGACGGGGCGAGAGCCACACGCTGCCCATTTTGAGCCATTCGTCGGGCTGTTCGAGCTGCCAGCCGTCCACGATGACCTGCTTGAAGATGCCGTAGTCGTACATGATGGAAAAGCCGCTGGCGGCGTAACCCTCGGTGGTGAGGGCGTCCATGTACGCCGCGGCGAGCCTGCCGAGGCCGCCGTTGCCGAGGCCGGCGTCCGGCTCGAAGGAGTACAGCTCCTCGAGGTCGGCGCCGAGCTCCGAGACCGCTTCGGCGACCTGCTCGGTGATGCCCATGTTGTACAGATTGTTCTTGAGCGACCTGCCGAGGAGAAACTCCATCGACATATAGTAGACCTGCTTCGCGTTCTGTTCGCGCACCCTCTTCTTGAAGTTGACGCGCGTCTGCGTGAGCATGTCGCGCACGCACATACAGGTTGCCTGGTAGAGCTGGGTCTTGCTCGCCTCTTCGGGCTTGACGCCGAAGAGTCGCGCGAGAAGGGAGACGACCTGCCCTTTGAATTCCTTTGATGTCACATTGAATGCTGCCATTATTACCTCTTTTGCTCCCGTTTCCCCCTCCGGGAGAGAATTTTTGTCGTGATGCCCCGCCCTCCTCGCGGGAGGGTGCGGGGCGGACGCGTCCGCGTCAGATTGAGTTGTAGATGTCGATGTAGCGTTTTGCGGAAGTTTCCCAGCCAAAATCCTTCTTCATGCCGTTGGAAACGACCTTCTTCCAGTTCTCCTTGTCGAAGAAGGTGCCGTACGCCCTCCACACGGCGTCCAGCATATCGTATGAGTTGTAGGTCTTGAAGGTGAAGCCGACGCCCGTCTTTTCCACGGGATTGTACGGCTCGACGGTGTCCTTGAGCCCGCCGGTCTCGCGCACCACGGGCACGGAGCCGTAAGCCATGGCTATCATCTGGCTCAGCCCGCAGGGCTCGAACTTGGACGGCATGAGGAAGATGTCGCTCGCGGCGTAGAGCTTGCTCGCGAGGTCGCTCGAGAACTGCAGTATGGCGCGGAATTTGGCGGGATACTGCCCTTCCACCCTCTTTATCATGTTCTCGTACTTCCAGTCCCCCGTGCCGAGCACGACCATCTGGACATCGGCGCGCATGATTTCGTCGATGACTGCCGCGACGAGGTCCATGCCCTTCTGCTCGGTGAGCCTCGTCACCATGGCGATGAGCGGACGGTTTTCGTCGTAGGCGAAATCTATCATCTCGCACAGCCCCTTTTTATTCAGGGTCTTCTTCGCGTAGGTGCGGAGGGTGTAGTTTTCAAACAGCGCGGGGTCCGTCTTCGGATTGTATGCCGCGGTGTCGATGCCGTTGAGCACCCCGTGCAGCTTGTAGCGGCGCTCGGAGAGTATGCCCTCCAGCCCGTAGGAATAGAACGGGTCGAGAATTTCGTTCGCATAGGTCTCGCTCACGGTGGTGACCGCGGCGGACGCCTCGATGCCGCCCTTCATGTAGTTGACGAGCCCGTCGTTGAGCACGATGGAATACGCCCATTCGGGGAGACCCATTATGTCGCCGAGGAGCTCCGTGCCGTACTTGCCCTGGAACTCGATGTTGTGGATGGTGAACACCGTCTTTATGGAGCGGTACTCGTCCGAGAAGCGGTAGTAGACATCCAGATACACCGGCGTGAGCGCGGTGTGCCAGTCGTTGCAGTGCAGTATGTCGGGGAAGAACCCGATGAGGGGCAGAACCTCGGGCACCGCCTTGGAGAAGTAGGCAAACCTCTCGCCGTCGTCGAAATGCCCGTAAAGCCCCCTGCGCTTGAAGTAGAACTCGTTGTCGACAAAATAGTAGGTTACACCGTCGTAAACGGCTTCGTAAACCCCCACATATTGTCTTCTCCAGCTCAGGTCCACGAATGTCGAGCCCACGAATTTCATGCCGTTCTTGAAGGAATCCTTGATCTCCTCCTTGTAGTACGGTATGATGACGCGCGCGTCGTGACCGAGCTTGTTGCTGTCTCTTATACACATCTGACGCTGCCGACGATAAGGCTC
>USEV01000139.1 GCA_900553825.1 uncultured Eubacteriales bacterium | reverse complement strand
AAGAGACAGCCTCGGGCTGTTCGGCTTCGTGGCGTTGCCGCTCCCCATGACGGGCGCGTGGACGGGCGCGGCAATCGGCGGCATGATGAATCTGCCCGTGGTCGGGGCGTCGCTCGCCGTGATATTCGGCAATTTCGCGGCGGGCGGAATTCTACTGCTCATCCTCGCCTTCGTCCCCCGCGAATATACCGACCTTTTGCTCATAGGCTTCGCGTTGCTCGCGTTGGCACTTTTCCTTTCGGGCTTTCTCGTGCGCCTGCGCGGGCGTGCCCGCAAAAAGACAAAAGAATGAGATTTTCCCCCGTCAGGTTTCCCCGCGTCGGGTTTTCCCCGTCATCGGGCTGCCGTGCCACAGAAGTTTGCCCGCAAAGAAGCGTTCCCGCAAAGTTTTGCCGCGGGTTGCCCGTTCGCGGGCGGAAAAAGAAAAACCGCCCGTTGACGGGCGGTTCGCATTTGCGGTCAATCGTCAGACAAACGGCGCGAACAGGCTCTCCGAATCCTGCGCGGCGTTGCTCATGGCTTCGATGAGTGCGCGCAGTGCCTCCGTGAGCACGAAGCACACCACAAACACATAGATGATTGCCAGAATTATGATGGACGAGGATATTACGAGCGCCGCAATCGACATCGCTTTGCCCGTGCCTGCCGTATTTTGGGATTTGACGAGCCCTATCGCCCCCAGAATCAGTCCCGCGGGGGCGAACAGAAAGGCGAGCACCAGCCCCGCAATCGCAAACGGGTTCGCCTTGTTTTTCTCCGTCGGAGAAGCGGGGGAGTCTTCCTCGGGCGCGGAGGCGGTTTGAGTGACGCGGGTTTCGCAGGCGTCGTCGACGAAACGGGAATCGCTCGCGGTCTTCTCGTCCTCCGGCGGGGAAAGAATCTCCGCACCGTTACCGTCGGAATCGTTTTTCATGCTCCTCCTCCTTCGCGGGCTCGGCTCCTCGGAACGGGCGAGCCCCGGTCATAACCGAAAACCCCGCGGAGTTCCGCGGGGTTTTTGCCTTGTTACGCTTTTCCGTTGCAGCCGAGCACATCTATGATCTTGTGCTTGACGACCGCACGCACCGCGTCTCTCGCCGGCCCGAGGTACTGACGGGGGTCGAAGTGAGAGGGGTTGAGGGCGAAGTGTTCCCTGATGGTTGCGGTGACCGCGAGGCGCAGGTCGCTGTCGATGTTGATCTTGCACACTGCCATCGTCGCGGCCTTGCGGAGCATCTCCTCGGGGACGCCCTGTGCGCCGGGCATACTGCCGCCGTACTGGTTGATGATCTTCACATATTCCTGCGGGACGCTGGAAGCGCCGTGGAGCACGATGGGGAAGCCGGGGAGCCTCTTGCCGACCTCTTCGAGGATGTCGAAGCGGAGCTTGGGCTGACCCTTGAACTTGAACGCGCCGTGAGAGGTGCCGATTGCGATTGCGAGGGAATCGACGCCCGTCTTTTCCACGAATTCCTGCACCTGGTCGGGGTCGGTGTAGCTTGCGTCTTTGGCGGCGACTTTGACATCGTCCTCGACGCCCGCGAGCTTGCCGAGTTCCGCCTCGACGACCACGCCGTGATCGTGTGCGTATTCGACGACCTGCTTGGTGATGCTGATGTTTTCGGCGAAGGAATGCGCGCTTGCGTCAATCATGACGGAGGTGAACCCGCTGTCCACGCAGTCCTTGCACAGCGCGAAGCTGTCGCCGTGGTCGAGGTGGAGCGCAATGGGAAGGCCGCTGGTTTCGACAGCCGCTTCGACCATCTTCTTGAGGTAGACGGTGTTGGCGTACTTTCTGGCGCCTGCGGAGACCTGCAGGATGAGAGGAGCGTTCTCCTCGGTGGCGGCTTCGACGATGCCCTGGATAATTTCCATATTGTTGACATTGAAAGCGCCGATGGCGTAACCGCCGTCGTATGCCTTCTTGAACATCTCGGTTGTAGTTACGAGTGGCATTTTGTATCCTCCGAAATTTATTACAATCATTATACAACCCGCGCGCGAAAAACACAACCTTTTGGCGAGCAACTTTTTTTGGTGTAAATTGCCCGCGGCAAAGTGTTGCGAAAAGGGGAGAGAGGGTTATAATAATCAATGAGTGTTAATGCCGCGCCCCAGGGCGACGGCGGAGGTGAATATGATTTACGACGAAAGGCAAAAGAGGCTTGCGGACAATCTGGTCGGCTATTCGTGCTCGGTGGGCAAGGGCGACAAGGTCTGGATAGATGTCGCGGGCACGCCGTCGGAGTTCACGGCGTTGCTCGTGCGCGCGGTGCAGGAGGCGGGCGGAATGCCCTTCGTGCACATACGCGACAACAAGGTACAGCGTGAAATCCTGCGCGGCGCCACCGACGAGATGCTGGATGTCTGGGCGGAACGCGACGCCGCCTTCATGGACAAGATGGATTGCTACATCGGCGTGCGCGGCGGCGAAAACGGCTACGAGCTCTCCGATGTCCCCGCCGACAGAATGCAGCAGTACGACAAGCGTTACGCGCAGAAAGTCCACCACAACATCCGCGTCAAAAAGACGCGCTGGGTCATCCTGCGTTACCCCACCGAGGGCATGAGCCAGCTCGCCGGCATGAGCACGGAAGCCTTTGAGGACTACTTCTTCTCGGTGTGTTGCCTCGACTACCGCAAGATGGACAAAGCGATGGAACCGCTTGTTGATTTGATAAATCGCACCGATAAAGTGCGTATTGTGGCAAAAGACACCGACCTCACCTTCTCAATCAAGGGCGTCGGAGCGGTGAAATGCAGCGGGCATTGCAACATCCCCGACGGCGAGGTGTACACCGCGCCCGTCCGCGACAGCGTCAACGGCACCATCCGCTACAATGTCCCCTCCATCGAAAACGGCTTCCGCTTCGAGGATGTCACCCTCACCTTCAAGGACGGCAAAATCGTCAATGCCACGGCAAACGACACCGCAAAGGCAAACGCCATCTTCGACACCGACGAGGGCGCGCGCTATGTCGGCGAATTTTCCTTCGGGCTCAACCCCGCAATCGACCGCGCCATCGGCGACATCCTCTTCGACGAAAAGATCTCCGGCTCCATCCACTTCACCCCCGGTGCCTGCTACGACGACGCCCCCAACGGCAATGTCAGCGCCGTTCACTGGGACCTCGTCCAAGTCCACACCCCCGCCTACGGCGGCGGCGAAATCTACATGGACGGGGTTTTGATCCGCAAAGACGGACGCTTCGTGGTGCCGGAGCTTGACGGGCTTAATCCCGAAAACCTCATGTAAAAGCGCGCTATTTGGCGTGATACTGCGTCAACTTCACACCCGCGAGCAGTC
>USEV01000138.1 GCA_900553825.1 uncultured Eubacteriales bacterium | reverse complement strand
TATCTTTCCTCGGCGAACGCTTCGGCGTGGAGTTCGGGGTAGTGAAGAGGGTCGTGCTTGACCGCGAAGCGGGGGCCCTGCGGTTGCCCGAGGGAGCGGACGAGGACGCGGTGTGCAGGTGGCTTGACGCGCGTGCGAGGGAGATTCTGCCCGCCGTCTATCGCGACGCTCTCAATTTTGCCCTGGCGACGGCTCCGTGGCTTTCCACTGTGCGGGAGGAAGCGGACGGGCAACGGACATACAGCTCGCCCGCGCCGCCCGAGCCCAAGCTGCGGAGCATGAAGTCGAGGTGGGGCAGTTGCAACCTGACCCGCGGGGAAGTCACGCTCAGCACCGCGCTGGTGCAGGCTTCTGTGGAATGCATCGAGGGAGTGGTGTTTCACGAGCTCGCGCATTTCGCTTCGATACGCCACGACGCCGCCTTCTACGAGGCGTTGTCGGGGCTGAGCCCCGAATGGAAGGCGTTGAAAAAACGCCTCATGGCGCAGGCTCCGTTGTTTTTGCAACCGAAAAAGAAAAAATAATTTTCGAAAGGGCTGTAACCTTTTGCCTTTGCGGGCGTCTTGTAGGTGAATGCAATCGGCAAAGGTGCTGTCTATATACAGAAAACACTCAACGGAGGGTAGTATGAAAGAAAGGTTCAAAAGATATCTCGAAGGCGAGTTCCGTGCGATTCGTCCCACGCTTGCGGCGGTGGAGTACCGCGAAAAGGTTCTGAAACAGTTGCTTGACTACGAGCAGGAGCTCCGCATCAAGGGCAACGACGACGACGAACTCATCTACACGATGTGCATCGCAAGCCTCAATCAGGACGGCAGCTTCCGCGACAAGCTCCGCGAATTCGACGAAAAGGAAGTCAAAGTCGACAACGCGAAGCGCAAAGGATTGCTCATCGGCATTTCCGTGGTGGGCGTTGCTGTCGCGCTCGTGCTCGTCTACCTCATAATGGGTGTCACCGCAGACCTCTGGCATCCCGGTTGGCTGTTGCTCGTCGGCGGTGCGTTCGCGGGCATAATCGCCCTCGGCGGGGTTGTCGCTTCCAAACTTTCCAAGTCGAAGAAGTACATCGCAATGCGCGCCGTATTCCCCGTCATCATAGCGTTGCTCAGCGTATATCTGTTCCTGTTGCTCGAGCTTGTCGGACACATCCAGATGAGCTGGCTCGTGTTCCTGGTCATGGTCATCGTCATGATTGCAAACGACACGGTCGTGGCGTTCGCGACGGACTTCAGGTTCCGCTGGATTGAGCTCGGCATCTGCATGGAAGTGTGCTGCGCGCTGCTTTATGTCATCATCGGTCTTCTGGTGCCCGGCTTCTGGCATCCCGGCTGGATTCTCTGCCTCGGCGGCGTGGTCGGCTCGGCTGTCATGGCGGCGGTGCTGGTTGCGAAGCACAACAGCAAAAAGGACAAGAAAGAGAAAGCCAAAATCGAAGGCAAATACAAGAAAGAGGACGAATCCTACTACACCATGTGGAAGGACTGAACCTCTCTCCGCGGCGGCATAATCGACCGAAAACGCCGTTTACGCCGCCGAAACATTCATTAAAGGTGCGATATGGGAAAAATTCTCAAAGCGGAAATGTGGGATAAGATGCAGTATCTCTTCCGCAACTATTACGACAGAATGGTGCACTGCGTGCAGTATTACGACGCGCCCATCGATGTCGCCGTGCTCAAAAGGGTGCTCGTGTTCACCACCGAAATGGTGCCCGTGCTCCACAGCTCATTCCACGGCAATGTCATCGAGCCGTACTGGGAAGTCGAGGACTACAAGGTCGACGACATCCTCACCGTGCGCGACAGCGTCGACCTCGAGGCGGACATCAACGCGTTCATCTGCCAGTCCATTCCCGTCGAAAGCAATGTCCAGTACAAGATGGCGCTCTTCAACCGCGACGGCAAGTCCACGCTTTGCATGATCGTCAACCACATGTGCATGGACGGCGGCGACTTCAAGTACTTCATGAAAAAGCTCGCCGAAAACTACAACAAGCTCCTCGACGGCGACACTTCGCTGGAAATCAAGACCGGCAGCCGCAGCTACGACGAGGTCTATTCCAAGCTCACCCCCGAGGAAGAGGAAGTCGCGAGAGGTCTTTACAAGAACATCAGCCAGGTCAAGGACGAGCACTACTTCCCCCTCACTCCGTCCTCTCCCGAGGATGTGACGCGCATCTGCCGTCGCAAGGTGGGCAAGCAGCTCTTCGCCGACTTCCGCAAGATAGGGAAGGCTCTCGGCGTCACCGTCAACGACCTCATGCTCGCGTTCTATGTCCGCTCGCTCTACGAGATAGGCATGTTCCGCGACGACGAACGCCTCACGATCCCCTGCATGGTTGACCTGCGCCGCCACATCGTCGACGCCGGCCTCCACACCGGGCTCACCAACCACACGGGGTTCATGCAGTGCTCCACCGAGCGCAAGGGCGAGACCATCAACGACACCCTCATCGAGGTGCTCCGTTCGGTCAGGAAGAGCAAGGACGACCCGTATATGGGGCTCTACAGCCTGCCGCTCCTCAAGCTCGCATACGCCATCTTCCCCTTCGCCATCAGCGAAACGGCAATCAAGATCGGCTACCTCAACCCCCTCATCGGCATGAGCAACATCGGCGTCATGGACGACCGCGCCCTCAAGATGGGCGACGCAAACATCATCGACGGCTTCATGACCGGGGCGGTGAAGTACAAGCCCTATATGCAGCTCGCGCTCACCAGCCTGCTCGGCGACATCACGATGACCATCGCAATCCGCGGCAACAACGAGGACGAAAAGACGGTCAACCGTTTCTTCGACATGATCATCGCCAACATGAACAAGTTTGTCGAGCTCAACCGCGCCAAACTCGACGCGCCCGCCGCGCCCAAGGCGTAATCTCCCGAGGGCGTTCACCCTCACGCTTTCGGCAACCCGATTCCGGAACCCCGCAGACATACCGCCTGCGGGGTTTTCCTTCGCCGCATCCGCCCGCCGCCGCCCTCGGGCAGGGCAGTCACACGCCAAGTTCGCCATTGCGAATTTTTGGTCCTCCGCCCCCGATTTTCGTTTTTTCTATTGAACTGCCTTTTGCGCTGTGTTATTATAGGTGATGTCGAAAGACCAATATCATCAAAGGAGAGGAATTATGGCGAGAATCATCAGTGACGAATGCATCTCTTGCGGAGCGTGCGCAGACACCTGCCCCGTCGCGGCAATCAGCGAGGGCGACGGCAAGTATGTCGTCAATGCGGACGAGTGCATCGATTGCGGTGCTTGCGAGGACGGTTGCCCCGTCGGCGCGATCTCCGAG
>USEV01000137.1 GCA_900553825.1 uncultured Eubacteriales bacterium | reverse complement strand
AAAAAAGGGTGTACCCGCGGCATCGCCGCGCTTGCGGCACGCAAGAAAAAGACGCTATGTGTGCTCATTTGTTTTTCAATCCGAAATTGTAAATCATACGCACACCCGCTTGCGAGCGGAGGCGGGGCAAGCGCGCAGCATTTGCATCCGCCGAGCGAAGCAAAAAAGGGTGTACCCGCGGCATCGCCGCGCTTGCGGCACGCAAGAAAAAGACGCAACGAATGCTCGTTGCGTCTTTTGGTACACCCGACAGGAGTCGAACCTGCGACCTTCAGAATCGGAATCTGACACTCTATCCAGCTGAGCTACGGGTGCACGCGCGGATATATTCTATATGTTCGCGCGGGGATTGTCCACCGTTTTTTGAGAAGGGTTTGCAAATGTGTCTTCACCCGAGGTCGGGCTTGTCGGTGATTTGCACGGAGTCGCTCCCGGCATGTTCGAGCTCGAGCAAGACAATCTCGTTTTCCCGTTCGGGGTCGAGGATAGCCCCGGGGAGATAGAGTGCCTTTTGCGGGCCTTTGTTCCAGAACCTGCCGAGGTTGAAGCCGTTGACCCAGATATACCCTTTTGTGAACCCGTCGAAGCGAACGAAGCACTCCCCTTTCGACGAAGGGCGGAAGAAGCCTCGGAAGAATTTGGGGTACCCTGCGGCATCGAGCGCCCAGTCGATTTTGTCGATGTTGTCGAGGGGGAAAGAGGTGACCGTGAAGTCCATGAGGAACTGATTGTTGAACATGACGGCGGAGATGCCCTTGCGGTCGTAGAGATGCTCGCCGTAATTGACCCTGCCCATGGCGTCGACGAGGACGCCCACGGTGTCACCCTTGTTGAGACCGGAAACGAGGCAGGAGTGCCGCCTGTGCAAAAGCCCCTCGGACGAGCGGTCGAAAGTCTTTCTGTGCGCGCCGTTGAGGGTGAGATACGCCCTGTCATGCACCCCGCGCAAGGACAAAATCCCCGTGCCGTAGTTTGCGGGCAACACCGTTTCGTAGTGTATGAGCCCGAAATTCTGCCCGTACTTTTCCATGCAAAGAGGCATGGGCGAAAAGTGCCTGACGCCTATCCTCTCCGCATTTTCGAAAAGCCCCGCACACTCGGTGAGCCTGACCTCGCCGATGTTCTGCAACACGGGAGCATCCGGCAAAACATCGGGTTTTATGCCCTGCTTTTTGCACATTAAATCCCTGATTGCGTGATAAAGAGGGGTATAGCCGCCGTATTCGTTGAGCGGCGCGCCGTAGTCGTAGCTGGTCACTGTGGGGCGGTATTTCGCGTGGTGGTTCGCCCCTGCGGTGAAGCCGAAATTGGTGCCGCCGTGGAACATATACAAGTTGAAGCTCGCCCCCGCGTCGAAAAGGGAATCGAGCTCTCTGACGACACTTCGCGCGCTTCTTGTGTGGTGTCTGCCGCCGAAACGGTCAAACCACCCGCACCAGAATTCAGTGCACATCAACGGGATGTCCCTGCCCTGCAAAACCTTGAGGTTGCCTGCCGCGTTGCTGCCGAAATTCACTGTCGGCAGCGCACCCTCCGTGCATCCTCCGCCCTGCATATACGCGTTGCCCCCGTCCGAGGTGAACATCATGACCTTCACGCCCGAGTCCGACATGAGCTCTCTCAAAGCGGCGAGATATTTCTTGTCGTTGCCGTAGGAGCCGTATTCGTTCTCGACCTGCATGGCGATGACGGGTCCGCCCTCGGTGCACTGCAAGTCGCCTACCTCCTCCATGACGCGCGAGATATACCTCCCGACATGCCCGAAGTAGACGGGGTCCAGGCACCGGACGCGCACATTCTCGTCGGCAAGCAACCACGCCGGCAGTCCGCCGAAATCCCATTCCGCGCAGATGTACGGACCGGGACGGAGAATGACATTGAGCCCGAGCTCGCCCGCCGTCTTCACAAAGCGCCTGACATCCAGCCTGCCCGAGAAGTCGAACTCACCCTCGCGCGGCTCGTGGAGATTCCAGCACATATATGTTTCGACGGTGTTTAAGCCGCAGGCGCGCAGTTTTTTGAGCCTGTCCTCCCAGTATTCGGGGAGCACGCGGAAATAATGTATCGCGCCGGAACAGATTCTGTACTCCTTTCCGTCCGCAAGAAACTTGCCGTCCTTTGCCTCGAATTTCCTCATAATCACCTCGCGGGCACGCCCACAACGGGCAAATAGCACGCGCCGCCGAGTTTCTCGACGGCGGCGAAATCGTCATTCTTCGGGGTGAACTTCCCCACCCTCTTCGGGGTTGCCGCCTCTTTCGATGCAATCCTTTGCGGCGGGAGGCTCGTCCTCACCCTCTCCGACATCGGCGGAATCGGCGTCGGCATCCGCGGCGTCGTCACCGCCGCTTTCTTTAAGTGAGCGCTTGCTCACGAGGGTGCCGTCCTCGCTCAACACACTCTCGTTTTCCTCAAGCTCGTCCATGTTGACGGCTTCGGCTTCGAGGCGTTTTATCAGCTCGTCATGTCTTTTCTTGGTGAGCGGATAGAAGCACAGCACGATTATCATGAGCAGCATGCTTCCCGCCGAAAGAAGGAACGCGGCGTTGAACCAGTCGTCCGCCAGAGCCCGCGTCGACTCGCTGACTATTGTGGTCGGGTCGATATTGGCGCCTTTGTTGATTGCCTCGACAGCCTCGTTGATGTCTGCGGAAATCTGCGACGGTTCAAAGCCGATTGCACTCTGCCAGACCCACGCGAGGAGCATTGCAATCTGCGTGAAACACGAAGGAATCGTGAAGATGAAGTTCTGCAGATGACCCTCGTACCTTCTGCCCGTGCGCGCCTGTTGCCAGTCGGCAATCTCGCCCAGCATGACGGGGATGAGGAGGTAGGTGGGGTTTATCATGGCGATGAAGAAGAGAAGCGTCAACACCACTGCGGAGGTGGTGCCGATGGGAATGGCGTCGATGCCTATGAAGCCGAGTATTGCGCACACCACAAGCCCGAACGAACCGAAAAGAATCATGATTGCGTTCTTGTTGAGCTTGCGCGTGACGATGGGCAACAGCAACATCGCGACGGTGCTCGCGAAGCCGATTATGGTGTTGGGCACGCCGCTGACATTCAGAGCGACCGTGACATCGGCGGAATAGCGCAGCTGAATCATGAGGGGACGGAACTGCACCCAAAATTCCCTGAGCGAGCCGACGAGCAGCGCTATGAAGAGAATCATGAGAGGCTTGTTTTTGAACAGCGAGAGGAAATCCTTCAAGCCCTCCTTCCAGCCTTCTTTGCGTCGGGACGGCACCGCAAGCGCGGGAGCGGCGGCTGCCCCGCTCGGGGCTTCGGAGGCTTCGGGGG
>USEV01000136.1 GCA_900553825.1 uncultured Eubacteriales bacterium | reverse complement strand
GTCGACTACTACGGCACCGAGGAGCCGGAGAGAAGAGCCATGATTTGGATTTCCGAGAACGGTGAGGAAAAGATTTTCACCTTCGGCGACATGATGCGCCTCTCGGCCAAAGCGGCAAACTATTTCAAAGCCCTCGGTATCAGGAAGGGGGATAGAGTGCTGCTTGTACTTCGCAGACATTGGGAGTTTTGGCCCATTATCGTCGCGTTACACAAAATCGGTGCGATTTCCATTCCCGCCACCGACCAGCTCAAGGAAAAGGACTTTGTGTACCGCTTCGACGCGGCAGGCGTCAGCGCCGTGGTCTGCACCGCTTCGGGCACTGTCATCGAGGAGGCGGAGGCGGCGGCAAAGCGTTGCCCGCAGGTCACTGTCAAAATCTCCGCGAACGGAGCGCACGAGGGCTGGCACTTCTTCAACGAGGAATTTGCCGAATATCCCTCCGTCTACAACCGTCCCACGGACGGCAGCGCGCCCAAGCGTGACGAGCTCATGCTCATGTATTTCACCTCGGGCACTACCGCCTATCCCAAGATTGCCGCGCACGAGCACACCTACGCGCTCGCGCACTTCGTCACCGCGAAGTGGTGGCACAATGTGAGAAAGGACGGCATCCACTTCACCGTCGCCGAGACGGGCTGGGGCAAAGCTGTGTGGGGCAAGCTGTACGGACAGTGGCTTTGCGGAGCGTGCGTGTTCACATACGACTTCGTGAGGTTCGACCAGGAGAAGGTGCTCGGCATGATTGAGAAGTACCGCATCACCACCTTCTGCGCGCCGCCCACGATTTACCGCTTCATGATAAAGGCGGATTTGTCCAAGCACGACCTCTCCTCCCTCGAATACATCACGACGGCGGGCGAGGCGGTGAACCCCGAAGTGTTCAACCAGCTCAAAGCCGCGACGGGGCACCTGCTCATGGAAGGCTTCGGACAGACCGAAACCACGCTGACCGTCGCCAACCTCGTCGGCATGACGCCGAAGCCGGGGAGCATGGGCAAACCCACGCCCATATACAAGCTCCGTCTGGTGTCGGACGACGGCTCGGAAACCCCCATGGGCGAGGAAGGCGAAATCTGCATCGACATAAGCGAGGGCAGACCTTATGGTCTGTTCCGCGAATACTACCGCGACAAAGCGAACACGGACGCGGTGATGCACGACGGGCTCTACCACACGGGTGACATGGCGTACCGCGACGAGGACGGATATCTCTTCTTTGTCGGACGCACCGACGACATCATCAAATCCAGCGGCTACCGCATCGGACCGTTTGAAATCGAGAGCGTGCTCATGGAGCACCCCGCGGTGCTGGAATGCGCTGTCACCGGCGTGCCCGACCCCACGAGAGGACAGGTTGTCAAGGCGACAATCGTGCTCACGAAGGGGTACATCGCAGGCGACGACCTCAAGACGGAAATCCAGCAGTTTGTGAAGAACCTTACCGCGCCGTACAAGTATCCGCGCGTCATAGAATTCGTGGAAGCGTTGCCCAAGACCATTTCGGGCAAGATAAGGAGAACGGAACTCAGAAAGTGAGTTTGCAGCAGAAATCGAAAAACCCCGCCGACAAACGGCGGGGTTTTGTTTCGGTGAAGCGGTTACGGTGACTCCCGGTTGCGCTTTCGGTCACCGATTTTCTCGGCGGCGCGTTTCGGGCGCGTCGGCGTCACTTGCCTAGGCGGCTCAGCGGTAGACCTTCAACACATTGTGCACGACCTTGCAGTCGAGCACCTTGTCGTCGATGACCTCGCCGTCGAGCTCGATTTTGCCCTCGTCCAGCACTTCGATGCGGACTTCCTTGCCGCTGTATTCCTCGGTGTAGTCCTTCTTGATGTGCTTGCCGGAGAGGAAACCGGGCAGCTCCACGGGGATGCGGCTCTTTTTCATCTCGTTGACGATGACGATGCTGAGCAGACCGTCGTCGACCTTTGCGTTGGGGCAGATGGGCATTCCGCCGCCGATGCAGGTGCCGTTGCCGACGCCTATCATGAACACGCTCTTATCCATGGATTTGCCGTCGATGGTGATGCGGAGCTTGTGCCATTTGACATGGGCGAGAGTGTCGAAGAGAGAGGCGTAATACTTGATTTTGCCGTGAAACGCCTTCATCTCGGCGTAGCGGATGAGCACATCGACATCCATGCCCGCGCCGGCGACATTGAGGCAACGGCGGCTGCCGACATCGATGTAGTCGATATAGCCCGTTTCGCCCTTGAGGATGACATCCATTGCGTCCTTGACCTTGCGGGGATGACCGGACGCGCGGATGAAATCGTTGCCGGTGCCGCAGGCGACTATGCCGAGGGTGACATTGCCGAAGTCGGAAATGCCGTTCAGCACCTCGTTGAAGGAGCCGTCGCCGCCGAGGACGATGAGCTTGACGCCGGGTTTTTTGGTGAGCTCCGCGGCGATTTCCGTCGCATGACCGGAGCGCTCGGTGTTGTGGATCTTGTACTCCTGTTTGTGGTCGGAGAGTATCTTCTCGACCTGTTTCAATGCCTTCAGGCTCTTACCCTTGCCTCCGATTGGGTTGACGATTATATCATACATAGACAAATCTCCCGTAATGTGCGGATTTACAAACATTCTATTATATTCGCCCTACTATGTCAAGTAGTATGGCAAAGCATGAAAAATGATTGAAAAACGCCCGTTTTTCTGCATTAAGAATGGGCACGTCGGGAAATTCCGTTGATTTTTCGGGCGGGAAATGTTAACATTGATTTGCTAATCTGCTGTGCGCGTGCATACGCGTGGGCGCCAGGGGGATTCATGAGGATACTTTTTTCCGGGTGTCGCATTTTCGACGGTACCGGTTCACCTTGTTATGACGGTGATTTGCTTGTGGACGGCGACAGAATAGCCGCGGTCGGCGCGGTGTCGGACGGCGCGGACGCCGATGTCACCGTCGACGCACGCGGTCTTGCCGTTGCACCCGGCTTCATCGACGCGCATTCGCACAACGACTTCTTCTACGACTACGACGACGCGGAGATGTATTACGCGCCCTTCATCAAGCAGGGCATCACCACGCAGATAACTGGCAACTGCGGCTTTTCGCCGTTCGGCATCGACGCGGAAAGCAAATTCGCCGACAAAGTCGGCGGCGGGCTTTTCCATGCGCGCAAACCCTCGTCCTTTGCGGAGTTCAAATCTCGCGCGCAGGGCAGGCTGTTTGTCAACATCGCCCCGCTCGTGGGGCAGGGCACGACGAGAATCGGCATTTCCGGCTACGACCCGACGCCTCTCTCCGCCGAACAGATAGAGCAGGAGATGCGTCATGTCGACGAGGCGATGCAGGGCGGCGCGTTCGGCGGGTCGTTCGGCTTCATGTACGAG
>USEV01000135.1 GCA_900553825.1 uncultured Eubacteriales bacterium | reverse complement strand
GTCGGCAGCGTCAGATGTGTATAAGAGACAGCACCAATTTTTCCGCTTCTGACCTTAACATATTTTCTCCGACATGTATTCTATTTTTGGCTTGTTTTTATAATACTTTTGGGCAAAATGCCACTATTCAGCCGCTTTCAGCCGCCCGATTACATACTGCTCCGCCCCGTCGAAGTCGCCGAGCTCGAACCATTTGACGAAGGGATACCTCCTGAACCAGGTCAACTGGCGCTTCGCGTAATTGCGCGTGTGTTTTTTGATGAGCTCGGCAACGACTCGGACTTCGTCACGGTCAAGACGGATTTTGCCGTCCGAAATTCTGTCCGCAAACGGCGCAAACTCCTTGTAGCCGATTGCCTGCATGCTCTGCCACGAGAAGTCGGGCGCAAGACGGGCTATTTCCGCACACAATCCGCTCTTCAACATGATGTCGACGCGCTCGTCGATGCGGGCGTAGAGTTTTGCCCTTTCCGCCGCGTTGAAACCGACGGCGGTGACATCGGGATTTTGTCGCCTGTCTTCGAGCCGGGAAAGCTTTTTGCCCGCACTTGCGATTTCAAGCGCGCGTACGACGCGTTTTTTGTCGTTGGGGTGCAATCTCGCCGCGCTTTCGGGGTCGAGAACGGCAAGGCGTGCGAGCATTTTTTCGCCGCCTTCCGAATCGTAAGCACTCTCGAGCTCCGCCCGCAGTACGGGATTTTTGTCCTCGTCCGCGAAAGTCATCGGATAAAAGAGAGATTCGAAATACAGCCCGGTTCCGCCTACGAAAATGGGCAAAAGCCCGCGGTTTCGCACTTCGGAGAGGCAATCTAGGGCCTGCTCGCGCCAGCGCGCCACGGAAAATTCCTCATCGGGGTCGGCGACATCCAGCATGAAGTGCGGGATTTCTTCCCGTCGGGCGGCGCTTTCCTTCGCCGTCCCTATGTCGAGCCCGCGCCAGAGTTGCATACTGTCGGCGGATATTACCGCGCCGTTCAGCTTTTTTGCAAGCAAAAACGCGAATTCTGATTTCCCGGACGCCGTGGGCCCGACGACAAATACGGCGTTTTGCGGCGTAAAACCTGTCCCGCACCGCATCACACAATCCTCTTGAACATTTTTTCGAAATCGCGGCGGGTGAGCGCGACGACTGCGGGGCGTCCGTGCGGACACTTTTGCGGCAGGTTGCCTTCCTCGTCCACGAGATTGGCGATGACATATTCGATCTGCCTCTTCGTGAGATGCTCGCCGCCCTTTATCGCGGCGCGGCAGGCGTCACGGCATACCACATCTTTTACCAGGTCGAGAATCTTGAGTTCACCGTCGTCGAGCATGTGTTCGAACAAAATCGCGGTGAAACGGTCGAAATTCATGCGCGCAACGGGTGCGGGAACGGCATACACCAAAAAGCAGGAGGGCTTTTTCTCGATGACGAAACCCATTTCCGTGAGTGCGGGCATGATTTTTTCGAAATACTCTGCTTCTGCACCGACAAGGCGCAGCTTGTGCGGCAATAACAGCGATTGGGAGTATTCGGGTGAAAGGCTCGCCGCTAGTTTGTCGTAGAGCACGCGTTCGTGAGCGGCGTGCTGGTCGATGATGTAGACGAGGTTCGAGCGTTCGACGATGAGATAGGTGTCGAAAACCTGTCCCAGAACGGTGCCGTCGAATATTTTGAAAGACCCCTCGTAACTATTCGCAAAATCCTCGTCCTCGAATTCTGAAATTTTAGAATAGGCATAAGCATCGTCCATGCCCGTGTTCAAGCCGACATTGGGCAACGAAAACGCGCCGACGGCGCTTTCGGCGGCTTTTTTGCTGCCGTAGGAGCCTGTGTTCCTCAGCGAGCCGAGCTCAAACGGCGTTGAGTAATCGCGTGCGGCGGGTCTTGAATCCGCAGGCGATGCCACGGGTGCGGGCGGAGCGTCGTAATGCAGCGCGGAGGTGTCGATTTTGGTCTGTTCAAAGCGGTTTTCGGGCTTTTCGGAGGCGTCGCCAGCCACATCGAAGCCGTGCACGCTCCCTCCGAAAGCACTGCGTACAGCTTCATCCACGGCGCGGAAAACAGCCCCGAAAACGGCGCTTTTGTTGCGGAAACGCACCTCGGCTTTTGTGGGGTGAACATTGACTTCGACTTCGTCGAACGGCACAATGATATCCAGCACGAAAACGGGATATGTGCGCTTGACCAAAAAGTCGCGGTACGCCTTTTCGATTGCCGCGGCGACGGTGTCGTTTTCGACCACGCGACCGTTCACAATGACGGTCTGTTTGGCGCGAGTGGGCGCCGTGTATTCCACATCGGACACATAGCCGGAGACGCGGATGTTGCCGGAGGATGTGCGCTCAACGGGAATCAGGCGCGTCATGTCAACCTCGGGATAGACGGAGGATATGGCGTCCTCGAGGGAGCCGCCGTTATGTTCGACCTCGACGCCGCGTTCCGAAGTCAGACGGACTTTCAATGAGGGGTTTGCGAGGACGATTTTCTCGATTTTGTCCACTATATAGCCGAGTTCCGCGCTGGCTTTTTTCAGAAATTTCAGGCGTGCGGGGGTGTTGAAAAAGAGGTTTTCCACGGTGATTGCCGTGCCTTCCCAGCGTCCGGAATCCTCTTCGGACACGACTTTCCCCGCAACGAGCGTGATTTTGCGCGCCATGTCGCTACCGCGCGAGCGCGATTCGAGAGTCACTTCGCTGACGGAAGCTATGCTTGCAAGCGCCTCGCCGCGGAAACCCAAGGTCGAGATAGTGTCGAGGTCGCTTATGTCCTCGAGCTTGCTTGTGGCGTGCGGCAAAAACGCCGCGCGGATGTCGTCGCGGTCGATGCCCGTGCCGTTGTCGCTGACGGTAATCCGTCTGATGCCGCCTTCCTCGACATCGACGGATATCTCGGTTGCGCCTGCGTCGATGCTGTTTTCGACAAGCTCCTTGACGACGGACGCGGGGCGTTCGACGACCTCGCCCGCGGCAATCATGTTGAACACATTGGGTGTCAGAACATTTATCTTGCCCATGTTCACCTCTTCTTGAGTTTTTTCTTGAGGTCGCTCAGTATGGTGAGCGCTGCAATCGGCGTGAGATTGTCAACATCGATTGCGGCGAGTTCCTTTTCCACTTCGGATTCCTCGTTGTCGAAAAGGCTTGTCTGGACGGCGTTGCCGGGACGACGGCTTGCAATCAGCATGCGGTTGGAATCCCTTTCCTCGGCCTGTTTTTCAAGCTCGCTCATGATGCGCGCCGCGCTTTCGATGACGCTCTTTTTGACCCCTGCGAGCGCCGCGACTTCGACGCCGAAACTGCGCGAAGCGCTGCCGCGGGCAATCTTGTGCAGAAACACGATGCCACCCGCCGCCTCGCCGACGAGCACTCTGTAAT
>USEV01000134.1 GCA_900553825.1 uncultured Eubacteriales bacterium | reverse complement strand
TATAAGAGACAGGGATATGATCCCCGCGGGCAGCGTCGACCTCTCCGACGGGGACTACTTCGCCGCGCTCGGTCTCACCGCGCCCGGCACCCCCTACACTCTGCCCGACGGAGTGACGACGGGGCTCATGATTAAAGCCGATTCCGCAACCGTGTTCACTCTCAAATCCGACGAGTTCGACATCCTGCCCAACAGCGCCTACCGCCTGTCGGTGTGGGTCAAGACGCAGGATGTGAAGGCGACCACGGGCGCGTACATCTATCTCAACACCACCGAGGACGAAGAGACGACCACCCTCTCCTCCTTCAAGGCGGCGAACACCGCCGATGTCGAGGAAAACAACGGTTGGGTCGAATACACCTTCGTCATCCGCGGCGGCGACAAGGCGACCTCCGTCTGGCTTGAGCTCGCGCTCGGCACCGGCACGAGGTGGAGCTCCTCCACCCTCGCAAAGGGCGCGGCGTTCTTTGCCAACCTCAACATGACGGACATCACTTATTCGGATTTCACCGGCACGAGCGCGGGCACCTATGTCAACAAGGTTGACCGCTCCGCGTCCTCCTCTTCCGGCAACTTCGAAAACGGCTCCTTCGACAACATCGACTTCGACGAGATGGAGGAGGCAATCTCCGCGGGCGCGAAGGGCTTCACCCTCGACACCTCCGACACGGCGGGCGTGCCCGACGGCTGGACGCTGAGCGACCAGACCATCGAGGACGAGAAGTTCGTGAGCGGCGTCATCAGGCTTGCGGCGTCCTCCGACAGCGCTCTCGACGAATGGCAGCGCTGGGGCGCGAGCACCCAGATAAAGACGCTCTTCCCCGACGATGTCGCGTTCTTCGACAACATCTATTCGACATCGACCACTCCCAGCCGTGAGGCGGCAAGCGCGCCCAATATGCTCGCAATCGCCGCTCTCGGCGAAGACGCGCACGCGGCGGGTTACCTCTCCGATTCCTTCAACCTCTCCGCCTCCGAAAACTACTCGGTGAGCGTGTGGGCAAAGGCGGAAGCGGGCACCAAGGGCATGATTTTCCTGCAGGGCGAATCCGGCGGCAGCCTGCAGGCGGACTCCGCAGACGAGAGCGTGCTCTACTTCGCGTTCACGGGCGACGGCAGCTGGCACAAGTACACCTTCAACATCGAGGTGGGTCTGACTTCCGTGTCCCTGCAGCTCGGTCTGTGGCTGGGCGAGAACGCGGCGGTCACCGGCGGTGACGCAGACGCAGCCGGCAGCACCGGCATCGTGGTCTACGACGCGGTCAACATGACGAGCGGCATCGAGGACGACAAGCTCGCCGACTACTCCGAAGTGCCTGCCTACGAGCACATCAAGACGATATCCTTCATGACCGACAGCTTCGACACCATGGAGGGCGAGGACAGCACCGCAGGCAGCGACGACGCAACCGAGCTCGACTCCCCCAACGGCTGGACGGGCAGCGTCGGCACGGATCAGGACCGCGACAACACCGTGAGCGGCGTGCTCGACATCGAGCAGATCACCACCGACGGCGACTACATCACGGGGCTCGGACCCGAGCTTTCCGTGGACGACTTCTCCGCGACGGCACAGGAAATCGAGGACTACTGCGCAGACAACGGGCTCGACTACGCAAACGAGGCCGAACGCGCACAGGCGGAAGCCGCAGTCAAACAGATGAAGTACGAAGAGGCGCGCCGCAACAGGCTCCTCCCCGTGCAGGTCGTTGACGGCGAGAACGAAATCTCCGTCTTCCCCGAAGGGTTTGCCGACGGCAGCAATGTGCTTGTCATCAACAACATCGCAAACAGCGCCTACCGCTACGGCTCGACGGGCTTCACCCTGACGGCAGAGAGGGCGTATAAGGTCAGCGTGCGCGTGTTCACCTACGGCGTCGGCTATGTGTCCGAGGACGGCGTGTTCACAGCAGTCGCGGCAGACGCGGACGGCGTGTATCCCGCGGGCGCGTATGTCGAGCTCTACCTCGGCACCGCACACGAGGACGACCACATCCAGCGCTTTGACGGCATCGTCACGGGCGACGGCTTTGCGACATACACCTTCTATGTGCTCGCTCCCACCGACGATGTGTCCTCCGTGTCCCTGCGCCTCGGCCTCGGTCTCTACGACGCCGACGACGAGGCGAAGCTGGTGAGCGGCTATGCCTTCTTCGACATGGTCACCATCCAGGAAATCGGCGATGTGACCGACTATGATGAGGCGGTTGCGGGCATCACCGACAAACAGCACAACATGAACTACCTCATCCCCGAGGAAGCGGAGCGCGGCGCCGTGGACGAGGACGAGGACGATGTCCAGACCCCGGACAACACATTCGACCTCAACAGCCTGTGGTGGATGATACCCACAATCATCATCGGGCTTGCAATCATCGCGGTCGTGGTGGTGTTCTTCGTCCGCAAGTACCGCAAGAAGTTCGCGAAGAAGTCCTCCGACGACCCGACCGACAGCGTGTCGTCGGCGAATGTCAACCGCAAGAAGGGCGACTACGACTCCTATAACGAGTAATTCCACAAGCGTTCAACCCCCGCCGCTCGGCGGGGGTTTTCTTTTGCCGTCGTGCCCGCGCAAGCAAAGGCATTTTTTTCGGATACGCACATATATTTTCCTTTGAGGCGGCAAATTGAAAGGAACAGTCAAATCTTTTTCCATAGTGACGCTCTTTGCGGTGGTGACGCGACTCCTGTCGTTTTTGTTCAAGATATGGATGTCGCGCACGCTCGGGGCGGAAGCGGTCGGTCTTTACCAGATAGCGTTCAGCGTCCTGCTGTTGCTGGCCTCGGTTTGGTTCTGGCTGGATGGCTCCCTGCCGCTGGCCTACGGCCTGATTTTGGTAATCGCTTCTTTCATGGTGTTCAACGATTTGGAAAACGCCGGGAATATGGCCTCTTTGCTGCAAATGCTGGCGGCCTCGATGGATACGGCAAACTCCATTGATGACACGCCGGTGATGGACGAGAAAGGCACTGACATTACCCCGAAGTCCAGCGAGATCGTGTTTGACAAGGTGGATTTTTCCTACGCAGACCGCAAGATATTAGATCAGGTCAGCTTTACCATTCCCGAAAAAACGACTACGGCCATTGTAGGCCCTTCCGGGGCAGGTAAGACAACGATGTGCAACCTGATTGCCCGTTTTTGGGATGTGAATGCCGGGAAGATTACCATAGGCGGTACGGATGTACGGGATTTTAAGCTGGACAGCCTGATGAAGAACATCTCCATGGTGTTCCAGTCGGTGTATCTCTTCAACGACACGGTGGAGAACAACATCAAGTTCGGCCGCCCGGACGCCACCCATGAGCAGGTGGTGGCCTGTCTCTTATACACATCTCCGAGCCCACGAGACGTAGAGGAATCTCG
>USEV01000133.1 GCA_900553825.1 uncultured Eubacteriales bacterium | reverse complement strand
ACGAGATTCCTCTACGTCTCGTGGGCTCGGAGATGTGTATAAGAGACAGCGTCTGTCCGTTGCCGTCGAAGCCCGTGAAGCCGAGCACCTGGGTCATGAAATCCCCGAACGGGTAATAGCGCAGGTTGTCCTCGCCGTAGTAAATCCCTTTGAGCCCCGATGCCATGAGGGTGTCCAGCTGTGATTTTTCCGCTCCCCGCGCAACCGTGACTTCGGACACCTGTCTTGACACCAGCGAAAGCGCGTCCTCGCGCGAATAGCCGAAGACCTCGGCTATGAGCACCGCGACTGCCTCCTTGTCCTCCACGGCGTTGGGGCGCACATAGATGTTGTAGCGCGTCGCCGTGTCCGCGAGCACTTCCCCGTTGCGGTCGAGGATTTTTCCTCTCGGCGCCTCCAGGGGGACATCCCTCATCCACTGCGACACCGCCTTTGCCGTCAGGTCGCCGCTCTCGACGACGGTGACATAGAAAAGCTTTGCCAGCACCGCGCAAAAGGAAAAAGCCACCAGCAACAAAATCGCCGGTAGCCTTTTCCTCGGATTATGAATTATTGGGGATTGATTATGGTCAGATGATGAAGTCCTCATACCCAAAGTCTATTTGGGCTTCGGTGGTATTATGCGCTTCGAGCTCCGCCGCGGAGGTGTACTGCGCTCCCGAGGGCACCTTTGCCGTGCCGCGGTTGAGCGAACCCGCGTTGACGATGACGAGCACCGCGACGAGCACCACCACCACGACATACGCCGCGATTATGAGCTTCGCCTTGAGCCCGAGATGGAGCTTCCTGCGCTTCTTGTTTTCCGCACGATACCTTTCGGCATAGTTCTCGGCGTAGCTTGCGCGCGCCGCCTGCTCTCTTTCGGCGGCATACGCCGAAGTGGTGCTTGCGGAAAGTCTGTCGTAAAGTTCGTCGTCGGAGGCGCGTTCGGCGTCGTTGACGGTGAATTCGTAAAGGCTCTGCGGCCTCGCTTCGTCTCTGCGGTAGCCGCCGTATGTCTCGGCGTACTCCGCCTCGGAGGCGTAACGGTCACGCTCGGGTGCGGCGTAACGGTCGGTCTCGGGCGACGCAAGACGACGGTCGACGACCGTGGTGTAGTCCTGCGCTCTGTATTCGTTCGCGCGGGGCGCGACATAAGGACGCGACGCCTCGTATGCCCTCGCCGACTCCACGGAACGCGGAGGCGTGTAAGGCCTGGGGTCGAAATTGTAAACGGGACGCTCGACACGAAGCGGTGCCGTACCCTGCGCCCTGCGCTCCTCGTACTCGCGGTAAGAAGGGAAACTCTCCGTCGATGCAGACGGTTCGGGATTCTGATTCCTTCCGAGCAATTCGTCCAATGTGATTGCCATGATACACCTCTTTACGCTTTTGTCGCCCCGATTCTCCTGACGACGCGCAACTTCGCGCTCTCTGCTCTCGTGTTTTGTTCAAGTTCCGCCGCGCTCGCCGTCAAAGGCTTCGCGGTTTCGATTTTTACCTCGGCTTTGCCCCCGCATACGCACACCGGGAAATCCGGCGGACAGGTGCAGGCGGTCGCAAGCTCCTTAAAACAGTTCTTGACTATCCTGTCTTCCAGCGAATGGAATGTGATGACTGCCATCTTTCCGCCCTCGCGGAGCCGACGCGCCAACCATTTGACGCTCTCGCCCAGCCCCTCGAGCTCGCCGTTCACCTCTATGCGCACTGCCTGAAACACGCGCTTTGCGGGGTGTCCGAACTTCCACCTCGTGGCGGGAGGATAGCTCTCCGTGACCAGCTTCGCAAGCTGCAGCGTGGTGGCAACGGGTTGCTTCTCCCTCTCACGAACGATTCTTGCCGCTATCTTGCCGGCGAGCTTTTCCTCGCCGTATTCGCGGAAAATCCGCGCGAGCTCCTGTTCGGAGTAGCCGTTCACGACTGCGTATGCGTCCAGGCTCTGACCTTTGTCCATTCTCATGTCCAGAGGCGCGTCCTTCATGTAGCTGAATCCCCTCTCCGCCTCGTCGAGCTGATACGACGACACGCCGAGGTCCAACAACACTCCGTCCAGAGCCCCGATTCCCAACCCGTCGAGGAACACCTCGGCGTTTTTGAAATCGTCACGCACGAAGATTATTCTGTCAATGTACTCTTTCAACCGCTCGCGCGCCGCTTTGTGAGCGTCGGCGTCACGGTCAACCGCAATCAGTTTTCCGCCGCCGACAAGGCGCTTCGCAATCTCGCAGGAGTGTCCGCCGCCGCCCATCGTGCCGTCGAAATAGATTCCGTCCGGCTTGATTTCCAGAGCTTGGATGCACTCTTCGAGCATCACGGGCTTGTGAGAAAACTCCATCTCACACCCCGAGGTTCTTGAGCTTTTCGAGCATCTTGGAGAGGTTGTCGGGGTTGAGCACGCTGTAACGGGCGTCCCATGCCTCTGCGGGCCAGATTTCCAGATAGTTCACCTTGCCCACGAATACAATCTCCTTCTCGATGCCGACTGCCTTTGCAAGTTCGCGCGAAAGGCGCACTCTGCCCTGCGCGTCCTCCTCGAGCTCGTCGCCGTTGCCGAGAATGCGGGTGACGAGGTCGTTGGCGTCGGTGTTGGCAAACGCATTGGCTTCGACGAGGGGCGTCACCGTTTCGAGAAACTTGTCCTCGGGCACGATGAAGAGGCACCCCGCCCTGCCGGGAATTATGTAGGAAGTGTCGCCGAGCCCCTTGCGGAACTTGGCGGGTATCCTCATCCTTCCTTTGTCGTCAAGCTGGTGACGCACATTTCCCAACAAAAATTTAGCCATCTTCTGCCTCGCTTTGTATTCTACAATACAATTCCACCCCTGTCAACCCTTTTTAACCACATCCGCCCAAAAAAATAAAAAGCAATTTTTGCCACTAAACAGTAGATTTTTCGGGAAATTACAGCACGGAGCAAAATTTTTTCGTCGGCAAATTCGATTAACTTTTGAACTATATGCAAATTTCGCCGTCAACCGCTCTTCCCGAAATTCCGCCGCGCCGACGGCCTCCGTCCGCCTCGCATTCACCTCAAAATCAAAGTCGGCATATATTGCAGCAAAAGCCTAAAAAGGAGGTAAAAAGATGTCTTTTTGCAACACGAATAACGCCGACAGATGTCCCGGGAATATCAGCGGCAACCCCATGAACGGACTGTGCGAAAAGGTCTGTATCCAGGTCAGAAAGGTCTTTGACGCCTGCATCTCGCAGACGACGCTCGAAAGCCTCTCCGTCACCCTCACCGACCTCAACCCCGCATCGCCCGCCGAACCGTTGACCTTCGTCAGCGGAAAGTCCACTTCGACAAGGGGCACCATCACCGCACTCACGGTCACTCCCCTCGCCGACAGACCCGGACTTTCGAGGGTGCTCGCGACGGTCTCGATTCCCGTGGAAATCACCTACACCGACGCCAAC
>USEV01000132.1 GCA_900553825.1 uncultured Eubacteriales bacterium | reverse complement strand
TGGGCTCGGAGATGTGTATAAGAGACAGGAACTGGAGTGGTACGACAAGATGGAGCTCAAGCACGGATACGAGGAGCTGGGCGTGCGCGTGGTACCCCACGCCGTGGCGCGCTACGGCGCCTACATCGCCCCGGGAGCCATCCTGATGCCTTCGTACGTGAACATCGGCGCCTATGTCGACACCGGCACGATGGTCGACACGTGGGCCACGGTGGGCTCCTGCGCCCAAATCGGCAAGCACGTCCATCTGTCGGGCGGCGTGGGCATCGGCGGCGTGCTGGAGCCCGTGCAGGCGGCACCGGTCATCATCGAGGACCACTGCTTCATCGGTTCGCGCTCGATTGTGGTCGAGGGGGCCCACGTCTGCCGCGAGGCGGTGCTCGGCTCGAACACCGTGATCACCGGCTCGACGCACATCATCGACGTCACGGGGCCGGAGCCCGTCACCTACAAGGGCTATGTACCGCCCCGTTCGGTGGTCGTCCCGGGCAGCTACCGCAAGCAGTTCCCGGCGGGCGAATACAGTGTCTCGTGCGCCCTCATCATCGGCCGCCGCAAGGAGTCGACCGACAAGAAGACCTCGCTCAACGACGCGCTGCGCGACTTCGGCGTCAGCGCCTGACCCGCCCCGCAGCCAAACAATCCCAACCCGACGCGACCAAACGCATGATTTACCACATACAGCAGACCACCTCGACCAACGACGAGGCCCGCAATGCGCGCTACCGCCACGGCGACGTGGTATGGGCCGAATGGCAGAGCGCCGGCCGGGGACAGCGCGGCCACTCGTGGCTCTGCCCCGAGGGGCTCAACGTCACCTACTCGGCCATTCTCGAACCGGCGTTCCTGCCCGCCACGGAGCAGTTCCTCTTCACCGAGGTGGCGGCCCTGTCGGTCGTCGACACCCTCGGCGAATACGGCATCGAAGCCCGCATCAAGTGGACGAACGACACAGTCTTCTCCGCCTACGGCGACCGCGTCTTCGTGGTCAACGAAAACGGCGGCGTTGACGAATACAGGGTCAGCATGGGCTACGAAACCGCGGAGGGCGAGACGGTAGCAGGCAAGACGGAATTCGTGCGCACCTACGCCATGAACGGTTCGACGGAGGGTCAGCTGGACGCGCCGACGGACATCGTCTTCGCACCGGTTGGCACGGTGATTGCCGACAGCAATAATATGCGCCTTGCCGTCCTCAACGGCTCGCAGACGGAATACGCCGAAGCCGACTTCGTGCCCACATCGCTTGCAGTCAACTCACAGGGCGTCGTCTATGTCGCATCGGCGGACGCGCTCTACACACTCTCCAGGAAAAACGGCAGCCTCACGCTCACAAAATATCTCGACGCTCCCGAGGACGAAACGGTGCTCGACATAGCGTGCTTCGGCAACTTCGTCGTCGTTTTGACGGACACCTCGTTGCACCTCGTCGCACTCAGAAACATCATGCACTCCGCACCCGTCTCCGACGGCATTGCGGCGGCGGTGTCGCCTGTCGGCTCGACACTTTATGTAATGACCAAAGACGGCGTTCACACACTCACTGTCGACACTTCAACCCCCTCTTTGACGAATCTGATTGATTTCAGAGAGGCGGATTTCTCCGCCGCAACGGACATCGCGACGGACTATGCAGGCACGCTTTTCGTGGCGTTCGAAGACGGCAGAATAGCAAGCTTTTCAAACGAAGTGGGAGCGGTTGAGCTCCAGCACGAATACATCTTCGACGACGGCTTCTACATCGCAAAACCCGCCGCAATTCAGCTCAACGGAAGCGAGGCTTACTTTGTCTCCTCAACCTGCTTTATCGGCCGTGCGGAAGTCGGCGCGGTGGACGAGGACGCCTATTCCCCCATACCCGACCCCGACATCTCCGTCGCGACGACAAACCGTTTTGCGGTCACTTCCGAGGACGGCTACCTCTTTGACGAACCCGGGCGTTTCGACACAATGCTCCCCGTCGCCGAAGGGAGTGTCCTCTATGTCCACGACGGCGTCTCCTCCGTGGAGGGTTACGCCTACGCATACATAAACGGCAGGCGGGGCTACATCTCCTCCTCTCTCCTCGCGGACATCTCCCCTTCCGACGCGAACAAAGGAGCGTACACCGCGGCACAGGGCACGGAGCTCTTCAACCCCGACCCCGCGGCATCGCCGATCAGGCTTGCCGATTCCGCCGTGATAGAAGTCATCGACAATGCGGCGGGCATTGACGGCGGCGTCTGGTGGCGTGTGCACTACAACAACGAGGTGTATTTCGTGCGGGCGAGCGAGCTCACCCCCTATGAGGAAGTCCTGCCCGAGCCCGAAAAGGTGTTCGGTCGCGCCTCCGCAGACCGCGCGGGCGGCATCGTGAACATATACGCCGTGCCCGACACCACCTCGACGGTCGTGCTCGAAGTCGTCGACGGAACTCGCCTGGAAATACTCGGCGAGGACGGCGATTTCTATCTCGTCGGCGTGGACGGAATGACGGGCTACGCCCTGAAAGACGATGTCGAGCTCGAAGGACTGACCACCGTGCAGATTGTGTCAATAGTGCTTGCCGTTGCGGTCGCCGTGACAGGGCTCATCGTCTTTGTCGTCACCTGGCAGTCACGCAAAAAAGAAAAAGAAAAACAGCAGTCAAACTGTTGCAAATTTCCGTCGCGTGGTATATAATTAGCCAGCAATCGGAAATAACTGGGTGTGGCGCAGCTTGGTAGCGCGCTTGAATGGGGTTCAAGAGGCCGGAAGTTCAAATCTTCTCACCCAGACCACGCCAAAGCACAGCACAAGCTGTGCTTTTTGCTTGTTTGGGGTGAGAAGCATATGACAAGACGTTACGCTCCGTCGTGGGAGAAAGAATGCACACACACGCCCGAAAGTCGAAACTCTGCGAGGCTGACGGACGGAAAACAAAAGCAGGACGCACCTTCTGCGGGCTCCCCCGTCTGCGCTATTCCGTCGCGCGTTGCGCTCCTTACAAATCTTCTCACCCAGACCACGCCAAAGCACAGCGCAAGCTGTGCTTTTTGCTTGTTTGGGGTGAGCTTGCAATGTGGTGCAATGTTGTGTTCCCCGGTTTGAATTCTACTGAAGAGAATAAGGCGGAGTGTAAAGCGGCGGACTGCAAGGCAAACGAAAACGGCGCCCGTGGTGGGGCGCCGTTTTGTTTCGGGTATATCAAAGAGCGTGTGCCTTTGTGCGCTTTTCGTGCAGGCGGATGAAAATTTTGCTGATTTCCACCGCGACCAGCGGGAAGAGCGAGAGTGCGAGGCAGATGAGCCACTGTTGCCAGCTGATGTAGACCAGCTTGAAGAAGCTCATAAACGGCGGCACAAAGACGACGAGCGCTATGATGAGCGCAGATACGCCCACCGCCGCCAGAAGCGAAAGATTGTGCCCCTGACCGCGTTTGAAGACGG
>USEV01000131.1 GCA_900553825.1 uncultured Eubacteriales bacterium | reverse complement strand
CGTCTCGTGGGCTGGGAGATGTGTATAAGAGACGGGGGGTGTCGGAGGCGTTCGCGCCGCCGCCCGCGTCAATGTAGAGCGCGTCGTAGATTATGTACGCTCCCACCGCGAGGGTGAGGAGCAGGACGATTGCCAGCCATTTTGCTATTGTTTTTTGTCGCTGCATTTTACACCTCGACGCATTGTAACACCGATTGCGCACGCAATTTTTCCGTTTGCGTCGGAGGAAACGGGGCGCATGGGCGGCGCGTCGAAGGCGGCTTTCAATGTGGGGAAAAGTTTTGCGGCGAGGTCGTCGTCCTGGAAGAGAACCTTGCCGCCGTAACGCCTTGCGAGCTCGGCGTTCGGAATCTGGTCCCCGCGCGAAACGCCCTTTGGCAACGGCACGAAAACGGCGCGCTTCCCGAGGGCGGAGAGCTCGGCGACGGCGGTTGCTCCGGCACGCGAAAGCACAAGGTCGCTCGCGGCGTAAAGGGTGCCCATGTCGTCGGAATATTCCATGGGCAGATAACCCTCTCCCGCAGGGGGCAGACCGTCAGATTTCCCCCTCCCCGTGAGGTGCACGACGGTGCATATTCCACGCAGTGCGGGGAGCACTTCCGCGAGGGCGTCGTTCAAGGCTTTCGCGCCGCTGCTCCCGCCCGTGACGAGCAGGACTTTGCCCTCGGGCGGAAGCCCCAGCGACTCTCGCGCGAGGGCGCGGTTTTTGCAGAAAAGCTCCTCTCTGACGGGCATGCCGACGAACACCCCGAAGCGGGAGCCGGGATAGGCGGAAAGTGCAAAAGCCCCCTTTCTTGCGGCGATTTTGTTGCATAAACCCGCGGTTTTGTCGGATTCGTGACAAATGACGGGTATGCCGAGGTCCGCCGCCGCAAGCACGAACGGGAGAGCGGCGAAGCCGCCTTTTGAAAATACGACGGCGGGTTTTTCACTCAAAAGAGCCTCTTTCGCCGCCGCCCTGCCGCGGGCGAGAATGCGCGGGATTTTCAGGTTGTTGGCGATGGCGGCACGCGACGCCGAGCGGACGAATTTAACGACGGGAACACCGTAAAAATCCAGCCCCGCGGCAACCGCCGCCCTGTGCTCCGGAGTGTCGCCCTCGCCCCCTCCGTAGACGGCGTCGATTCCCAGCCTGTACAGCGCGGGAAGCAACGCCAGATTGGGGTAGATGTGACCGCCGGTTCCTCCTCCCGTCAGCAAAACCTTTTCCATTTTTCCTCCCTCTTGCCCGCCGCACCGCGCACGGCGGAGCGGGAGCGTTTTTATATAGTATGCGCGGGCAAAATTTAGGTTTGCATTTTCATTTGGACCGTGTTAAAATTTTCAATGCGATGTGCGACACCGCACCTCGCAATTTCACGGAGGGGATATTATGAAAACCGAAAAATTCACCAGCTTCGACGGGACAGTCATTCAGTGCTATCTCTGGAACGATGTCAAAAATCCCAAGGGCGTCGTGCAGATTTCCCACGGTATGGCGGAGCACGCGCGCAGATACGACCACTTCGCAACCTTCCTCAATTCGAGAGGCTACATCGTCTTTGCGGACGACCACCGCGCACACGGCATGACCTCCACCCGCGAGAGCTCAAAGGGCGTCCAGGGCTATCACAAGGGCGACATATTCGGCGACACGCTCAAGGACGAGCTCGCAATCACCTCTTACCTCAAGGAGAGGTTCGGGCTTCCCGTCGTATATCTCGGGCACAGCTACGGCAGCATGATAGGGCAGCGTTATGTCGAGGAGAAGAACGACTCCGTCGGCGCGGTGCTCATCGGCTCGGCATACATGAAGGGCGCGCTCCTCAGCACGGGCGTCGCGCTCGCCAAGCTCAACTACGCCTTCACCGGCGGCGAGAAAAAGGGCAAGCTCCTCGACACGATGAGCTTCGGCTCCTACAACACTCCCTTCAAGAAGGAGAAGCGTCCTTTCGCATGGCTTTCCCGCGACGAGGAGCAGTGCAAGAAGTACTTCCTCGACGAGCAGTGCGGCTATGTGATGTCCGTCGCGTTTTACAGATACTTCCTCGCGGGGCTCAAGGCGGCGTATAAGAGCGAGAACCTCGCCAAAATCGACCGCAAGAAGCCCATCGCGATTTTCTCGGGCAGCGAGGACCCCGTCGGCGGAAAGGGCAAGCTCGTCACCAAACTCTACGAGATGTACAAGGCGCAGGGCGTCGAAAAGGTGGAAATGAAGCTCTACACCGACGCCCGTCACGAGATTCTGAACGAGATAAACCGCGAGGAAGTCTACGCGGATGCCGCCGCGGCTATCGATTCCATGGTCGGTTGAAAATGTCCTGAAAACGCCGCACCCCGTGGTGCGGCGTTTTTTTTGTGCGTTTTTCTTTTCGGGTGAGTTCCGCCCCGCCGTTTTCGGCTTTTCCGTCCTCTCGTCCGCGGGGCGTCCTCGGCGTCCGTGCGCGAGAGCGGGTGCGTTTTCGTCACCGCTTCCAGAAAATGTCGGGAAGTTTTGAAAAACGCTTTTGTATCGCAAGATGTTGTGGTATAATCTCTTCATAAGTTCTATATAACTCCCCGCAGTCCGCTTCGCGCAGGGGAGTCAATCCTTGTTCAGGGGTGGCAAATGGCAGCAAATCACGACTACAAAGCCGGGGATATCCGTGTGCTCGAGGGCCTGGACGCAGTCAGAAAGCGTCCCGGTATGTATATCGGCACCACGGGCATCAAAGGCATGCACCACATCCTTTGGGAAATCATCGACAACAGCGTCGACGAGGTGGCAAACGGTTACGGCGACACCGTCACCATCGAGCTCCTCGACGACAATGTCGCAAGGGTGAGCGACAACGGGCGAGGCATCCCCGTCGACAAACATCCCAAGCTCAAAATCAGCGGCGTCGAGGTCGTGTTCACCCAGCTCCACGCGGGCGCGAAGTTCGACAGCGGACAGTACGCCTATTCGGGCGGTCTGCACGGCGTGGGCGCCTCGGTCACCAACGCGCTTTCGGAGTGGCTGACCGTGGAAGTCAGACGCGACGGGCACCTCTACCGCGCGGAGTTCCATTCCCCCCAGGTGGGCGGCAAAATCAAAAGCGGCGTCATCAAGACGCCTCTCACCCTCGTCGGCAAGACCAAGGACAAGGGCAGCACCGTTTCCTTCAAGCCCGACGAGAGAGTGTTCGGGAACGCCATTTTCGACTACGACACCATCATCAGGCGTATGCGCGAGGTTGCGTATCTCAACCGCGGCATAACAATCGTCATCAAGGATCTGCGCCTCCCGCTCGACGGCGGCACGGACAGGTCGGACACCTTCTGCTACAAGGGCGGCATCGCCGACTATGTGCAGTACCTCAACGAGGGCAGGGGCGTGTTGTACGACAAGCCGCTCTATGTCGAGGCGAAAGAGGAAAATCTGTCTCTTATACACATCTGACGCTGCCGACGATAAGGCT
>USEV01000130.1 GCA_900553825.1 uncultured Eubacteriales bacterium | reverse complement strand
TCGTCGGCAGCGTCAGATGTGTATAAGAGACAGTAGCAGAAGCGCATGATTTCAGCGTCGGATTTGCCTGCGGGGTCAAAGTCGCTGCCGCCCTTGCCGCCGCCCATGGGAAGCCCCGTGAGGGAGTTCTTGAAGGTCTGCTCGAAGGCGAGGAACTTCATGACGGAGAGGTTGACATTGGGCTGGAAGCGCAGGCCGCCCTTGTAGGGCCCGATGGCGTTGTTGAACTGGACCCTGAAACCGCGGTTGACATGGTTGACGCCCTTGTCGTCCGTCCACGGCACGCGGAAAATGATCTGTCTGTCGGGCTCGACCATGCGTTCGAGGATGCAGTTTTCCCTCAAAACCTTTTCGTTCTGCGCGACTGCCGGTGCAAGAGATTCCAGCACTTCACGCACGGTTTGCATGAATTCGGGTTCGTTCGGATTTTTGCGTTCTGTCGATTCTATAACTTCGGAAATGTAGGACATATCTCCTCCCTTGCCGCTCGCTGCGGCTCACCGTTAAGGATATAACATCGCAAAAAATAAGTCAAGGTTTAACTAATTTTTGCCCCGTCCGACGCCTTGCGCGCCTCGGCAAAAACCCCGCCGCCGTGCGCCGCGACGCGCCGTGACATCTCCCGCCGCGCGACGATTTTGACAAAAAACGGACTTTTTCTCTCAAAATATTTCGAAAAACATCGGATTCGGTCAGTTTGTGAATTTTCGAGGGGAAAGGGCGGAGCTCCCGCCGGGCGCGCTGGAAAGTGTTGAGATGACAAAGATTAAATAATCATTAAAGACAAAATTTTCGGCTTGTCTTATGCGCCCGTGTGTGGTAATATATAAAAGTCGAAAGTTATTCGATTTTACCATATCCGAAAGGCATAAGGGGGCTCAATGAAGAAGGTATCCACAATTCTGGTCTTAATTGTCGTCATGGCGGCGCTCGTCGTGGCTTTTGTCGCGTGTGACGATACGCCGTCAGAAGAAATCGATGCGGTGCAGGGATGGTCCGCAAACACCGTGTGGCTGGACAGCCCTCTCGTGGAATTTATCACGGGTTACGGCTCCAGCACCGGCGTTCTCAGCTTTGTCGACGAGGAGTACTGGCGCATTGATGTCGGCGGCGGCGCGGCAGAGCTCGGCGACAATGCCAACTGGTGCAACGGCAGATACTGGTTTGAGGGCGAAAACGGCGAGCAGGGCACTCCCGGCGTCGACCCCCTTCACATGGTACTTTTCGATTACGACACTTATGTCGACGAGACCGGTAATGCCGGCACGGACGCCAAAGACACATACAATCCCGAAAACATCGCGTTGCTCGAACCCGAAAACGACACCCCCGTCAACAAGAATGTCGAAGTTGTCTATCTCCCCGACGAAACCGGCATCTACACCGTCAGGGCAAGGGGCATAGGAGAATTCGGTATCCTTGCGGGCAACGATGCGGAAATCGCGACAATGACCTTCAAATTCTATCCCCCGCAGGACGGCTCGCTCGGTCTTGACGGCGTGCCCGCTCCTCCCCCCGAGGCACCGGACGGACTCGGTCTCCCCGCAACAATATCCATTATGGTGTGCGTCATCGTCGTTGTGATTGCCGCCATCGTGGTCACGGTTGTGCTCGTCAAGAAGAACAAGAAGAAGAAGGCAGCTCTCGCCGCATCCCAGGAGGATGTCATCGAAACGGAAGTTTCCACCGAGGACGGCGGAGATTCCGAGCAATAATTCGCATAATAAGGTCAACAGCGGGGGAGGGACTCGTTCCTTCCCCCACAGGTTATAGAAAAGGAGAAAATTATGGATCAGTGCAGCAAAGATAAGGTGAAACTTTTCCGCACCCTCAAAGTTGTGTTTTACTGCCTGGGCCTCCCTCTGTTTGTGTTTGCCGTGATCATCACGGCGGCGACCGAGTATGTCGGTGAGTTCGCCTACGCGGGCTCCGCAAACTCGGAGCTCTTCGCAAGCATGAAGGTGCTTTTCAACGGTACTGCGCTATACGGCTTGTGGGTCGCGGCGGGAGTGTGGTTGCTCATCGCAATCGTCCACATCATCACCGTCGCAACCGTCAAGAACAGGCGCGCCCGCACTCTCATCGTGGCGGCTGTCACTCTCGTGGTCATGCTTGTTCCCATCGTCGCAATGGATGTCGCAGTGCCCATCTACCTCGAAAAGCTTCAGTCCGAGGCACCCGAAGGCATCGAATACGCTTCCTATGCAGACGAGAAAGGCTGGTTCTACACACGCACCAGCGGCAGCTGGACCCCGAGCGGCAAGTACGAAAGCAACAACTACAAGTTCGTCACCGCGGTTGAGGATATGCTGCGCACCTACAACATAGGAATGTACGGCGGCACCAAGAGCGGCACGGCGACTAACACCACCAACACACCCATCACCTACGGTACGCTGTTCAACGACGCGGCAGGCAAGCCCTATCTCACCGATGTCAACGACGACAAGTACGACGATCTCGTGAAAGTCGCGCCGAACGCGGACGGGCAACTCGTCATCGACGGCGTCGTCTACACCGAGTATTACTGTGGCGCCACCAACCAGCTGTGGTACCGCAAGGGCGCGACCGCGGAGATGGGTGACGGCGTCTACGGCTACGCTTCCTACAATTCCAACGGTCTGCTCTCCGACGGCTATGTGTACGGCATCGATGTCGCGCTTGCGATTCTCGAGCAGTACTACTACTCCCAGGAGCAGATGACGGCGATCTCCAACGCGCTGACCTATGCGGGACAAGGCGCGTCGATTCCCTCCTACGAACAGATTATCCAGGGCGCAAGCGAAGCCAGAGAGCACTACTACACCGACGGCGACGCCTCCGCTTACGAGAAATACATCTGGTCCAAAGAGACCGAACGCGCGGCCGACTTCTCCCTGACTTCCGGCGAACTCAAGACCGTGCTCGACGCCCTCGGTGGTGCGCTCGGCACCAACCTTTCCGGTTTGCTGAAAGGCCTGATCGGCATGCTCGGCGGTTTTGGCCTCGGCACCTACGATGAGGAGAACTGCTCGCTGCAGATTGCGGTCGGCACCGGTTATATCGAACTGAAGGCCGGTCCGAGGCTCATCAGCGGCGGCGACACCCCCGACGATCCCTCGGACGATGTCTACACCGAGAAAGAGTATCTCACCATCACTCTCCCGGCGTCGCTCATCAACTCCGAAGACACCAGCGGCAAGGTCTATGAGCTCGGCCTCGACGACAGGCTCCTCAGCGGCCTCGGTCAGCTCCTCGACGACCTCGTCGCGGGCGGCAAACTCGTCCGCACCACGGATGAGAACGGCAATCCCACTTCTTACTACACCAGCGTCACACAGATTCTCGAGGATGTGCTCGGCGGCACCGGCACCGGCACGATCGGCACCATAGGCACCGTCGTCGGACCTGTCTCTTATACACATCTCCGAGCCCACGAGACGTAGAGGAACCTCGTATG
>USEV01000129.1 GCA_900553825.1 uncultured Eubacteriales bacterium | reverse complement strand
CTTCCATAGGCGACCTGTTCAAGAACCTCGGGCTGCAGCTCGGTGACGCCGAAGAGGCGGAAGCTCCCGCAGAAGAGGAAGCACCCAAGAAGAAGGCGACCCGCAAGAAGAAAGCTGACGAGGCACCTGTCGAGGAGTAAAAGACATATCACACCGCGGCAAACGCCGCGGTGTTTTTTTGACTGCGCGCGCAGACGGCGTGTTCCGCGCCGTCGACGCGGGTTGACTTCACCGTCGAATTGCATTAAAATTCAGTGTCGGAAGGGAGAATTATGAAAGACGCAATCCACACCGAAGACAACTCAATGGAAAAAGACACTCGCTCCACCGAGGAGAGCGTCTGCACAGAGCCCGCGGAGAGCGCCGCACCCGAGAACGACCCCGTGCCCGAAAAGGGCGGGAAACGCCGCTCGAAGCTCACGAAAAAGGGCAGACGCAAGCTTGCGCTTGCCATTCTCATCGCAGTGTTCAGCGCGCTCGCGCTGATTGTGGGCATTTCCGCACCGGTCATCGCCGTCGGCAACGATGTCGTGGTCGAGGACAGCGCCGTGCCCAACGCCGCGCTCACCTCGTGGCAGAGCTATATTTCGGATTCCGTACTCATCGTCGACATGGCAATCCCCGGTTCGCACGACGCGGCGTGCATTGAAATGCCGTGGTACGGCTCGACGCAGACTCTCTCCGTCTACGACCAGCTCATGCGCGGCGTGCGCTATCTCGACATCCGCGTCAACAAGACATCCGACGGGCTCGTCATTTTCCACAGCGTCGTGAACGGCATTCAGTATTCCCGCGTACTGGACGACATCGCCCGCTTCATGGACGAACACCCCACGGAATTTGTCATCATCGACTTCCAGTATTTCAAAAACGGCAGCGAGGAGCAGGTTTTCGCCATGCTCGACGAAACGGTGCATGCGGAAAAAGTCGTCAACGACGGCACGCTCTCCGACCTCTATTTCGTCAATTCGCTGACTCTCGGCGATGTGCGGGGCAAGGTGCTGGTGCTCGCGACGGACGAATCCGACTACGACGGCAGGGACTACATCTTCCGTCGCGCCGAATCCTCCTCGGTGAACCCCGACACCGTGTTGTATTCGCCTTACAACCGCTCCAAGAGCATTGCCGTCACGAATTCCTACATCGAAAAGACTCTCCCGTACTACCTCGACGCCGTCAACGGCATCAGGGACGGGCTCACCGTGTTGCAGGCTCAGCGCACGGACGCCATAGGTCTGCGCGGGCCGCGTATGCTCGAAGCAAAGGCGGAAGAGGGCATAAGCGATTTCGTGCTGTCGCTTGCCGAGAGCGACAAGCTCGACGGAGTGAACATCGTCATGCGTGACTTCATCACCTGCAAAAAGACTGCGGAGATAGTGCTCCTCAACCTCGCAAAAGGGCTTGTCGTCGAAGCGCAGGCGGAGGATTTCCGAACCGCTGTGAGTGAAAACCTGGCATAGCGGACATCGAATTTCAAAGCGGTGCGCCGACGGCGGAGCGGTGCGCTCCGCATTGCAGGCACCCGAAATCGACAGCCGCACCGCAAGCGGCGAGAGAACGACAAACAGAAAACAGCAAGCGAAAGGCAGCAGTCAAATGGCAACAATACCAAAACGACGATACAGAAGTTGCCGATTACGGAAAAGACCCGCTTTGCGGGTCTTTCGTTTTTCAGTCGGAGCGTCTTTTCGCCGAGACTGACTATTGTTTTTTCGGCTGTCTGTTGGATTTCCGTCGTTCGTTGCGCGCTTCGGGCTTTTGCGAGAGTGTCACCTGGGGGCGTATTCCGCGCCGAAACGGAAGGAAAGCGTGTCGCTGCCTCCTGAAGCCTGCGCAGGAAAACCGATGTCCTCATCTCCCGCAGGGCATTGACATCGTCGGCTAGTATCCGTTGCTTTTTTCGGAACACGGCTTCCGTCATTTCTACTTCTTGACAGCCGCGCCGACCAGTATGACGCGAAGCTCGGGGTTCAGCGCCTTTTTCGCCACCAGGAACGCCGCTATCGAAGGCACGACGGAGATGACCGTCGGCTTGAAGAAGTTGCAGTCCTCGTGCAGGTGACGGAGCCTGCGCGAAAGGGATATGCACGCATAGAGCGCGAGCGCGACCTCGCGCGCGGACGAACTTGACTAATAACCGTCGCCGATGTATAGTATATTGGTCGGTGGAAAGCAAAACGCCCGCAACCTTGCGGAGCGGGCGCTTGCGAGCAGTGCCATGTGGCGACGCTGGCAGGGGAGACGCGATTCGAACACGCAACCGACGGTTTTGGAGACCGTTGCTCTACCGTTGAGCCACTCCCCTAAAAGCCTGTTCATTATAGCAATCAAAAACGCGATAGTCAAGAAAACGGAGATTATATGGAAAAGAAATTCACTCTCGGTATCATCGGTACGGGCAATATGGCTTCAGCGATTCTCGGCGGCGTGCTGCGCGGAGGGCTTATCGCTCCCGCAAAAATCGTCATGAGCGACGCCGACCCCGAAAAGCTCGCCATCGCGGCACAGAACGGCGTTGCCGTCACCGCGTCCAACAGGGAGGTCGCCGAGAATTCGGAGTATCTCATCTTCGCACTCAAACCGCAGGTCGCTCCCGTCGTGTTCGAGGAGATTGCTCCCGTCATCGAGGCGACGACGGTGATTTCCATCATGGCAGGGATTTCCATCGGCAAGCTTGCAGCGGCTCTCGGCGAGCGCAACTACGCCCGAATCATGCCCAACACACCCGCACTCGTCGGAGAGGGCATGAGCGCGGTGACATTCAGCAAGGGTTACCGCTCGCAGTTCGTCATCGACATCTTCTCGTCGGTGGGCAGCGTGGTGGAGCTGGACGAAAGCCTGTTCGACGCTGTGACATCCGTTTCCGGGTCGGGCCCCGCCTATGTCTATATGTTCATCAAAGCGATGACGCAGGGCGGTGTGGACGGCGGTCTGGACGCCGCCACCGCAAAAACGCTTGCCGTCAAGACCGTCATCGGTGCGGCGAAACTCGCAGGAGCGAGCCCCCGTCCGCTCGACGAGCTCATCGACGCCGTCTGCTCGAAGGGCGGCACGACGATTGAGGCTGTCAGGAGCTTCCGCGAGGACGGGCTTGAGGACATAGTCCGCAAGGGAATGGCAAAGTGCAAAAAGCGCTCGGAGGAGCTTGGCAATGCCGACTAAGCGCGTTGAAATCTACACCGACGGCGCGTGCTCGGGCAACCCCGGTGCGGGCGGCTGGGCGGCGGTGTTGTTTTACAAGAAGTTCCGCCGCGAGATAAGCGGGGGAGAGGCGGAGACCACAAACAACCGCATGGAGCTCACCGCAATCATCAAGGGTCTGAACATGCTCAAAGAGCCCTGCGATGTCACGGTGTACAGCGATTCGAGCTACTGTGTGGACGCATTCCTGCAGGGGTGGGTCTACGCCTGGCAGAAGAACGGCTGGCGCACGGGGAGCAAGGA
>USEV01000128.1 GCA_900553825.1 uncultured Eubacteriales bacterium | reverse complement strand
AAGCTCGAGAGGATCGTCGGCAAAGAGTTCGGCTCGCTCGACAATCCTCTTCTCGTTTCCGTCCGCTCGGGCGCACGCGCTTCTATGCCCGGCATGATGGACACCATCCTCAACCTCGGTCTCAACGACGAAGTCGTCGTGAGGTTCGCGGAAAAGACGGGCAACCCCCGTTTTGCCTATGACAGCTACCGCCGCTTCATTCAGATGTACTCCGATGTCGTCATGGAAGTCGGCAAGAAGTACTTCGAGGCCCTCATCGACGAGATGAAGGAAAAGAAGGGTGTCAAGCTCGACACCGAGCTGGACGCCGACGACCTTAAGAGCCTTGCGGAACAGTTCAAGGCAGAGTACAAGGCGAAGATCGGCAAGGACTTCCCCCAGGACCCCAAGGAACAGCTCATGGGCGCCGTCAAGGCGGTGTTCCGCAGCTGGGACAACCCCCGCGCGATCTACTATCGCCGCATGAACGACATCCCCGGCGACTGGGGCACCGCAGTCAATGTCCAGATGATGGTCTTCGGCAACATGGGCAACACCTCCGGCACCGGCGTCGCGTTCTCCCGCAACCCCGCAACCGGCGAGAAGGGTCTTTTCGGTGAGTACCTCATGAACGCCCAGGGCGAAGATGTCGTCGCAGGCGTCCGCACTCCTCAACCCATTTCCTCTCTCGAGAAGGACAACCCCGCTGTCTACAAGCAGTTCAAGGAAATCGTCGAAACCCTCGAGAAGCACTACAGGGATATGCAGGACATGGAGTTCACCATCGAAGAAGGCAAACTCTTCATGCTCCAGACCAGAAACGGCAAGCGCACCGCGGCCGCCGCAATCAAGATTGCGTGCGATCTCGTTGACGAGGGCATGATCTCCGACAAGGAGGCCGTCCTCATGATCGACCCCAAGCAGCTCGACGCGCTCCTGCACCCCCAGTTCGACGCAGCGGCACTCAAGAAGGCGAAAGTCATCGGCAGAGCACTTCCCGCTTCCCCCGGCGCAGCCTGCGGCAAGGTCGTCTTCACTGCGGAAGACGCCACCGACTGGGTCACCAACAAGGGTGAAAAGAAAGTCGTCCTCGTCCGTCTCGAGACCTCTCCCGAAGACATCGAGGGTATGCATTACGCACAGGGCATCCTGACCGTCCGCGGCGGTATGACCTCTCACGCGGCAGTCGTCGCACGCGGCATGGGCACCTGCTGTGTCTCCGGCTGCGGCGACATCAAGATCGACGAAGAGAAGAAGGTCTTCTCCCTCGGCGGTCAGACCTTCCACGAGGGTGACTGGATCTCCCTCGACGGCTCCACGGGCTGTGTCTACGGCGAGGCTATCCCCACCGTCGACGCTTCCGTCACCGGCGACTTCGGCAGGCTCATGGCTTGGGCGGACAAGTACCGCGCACTCCATGTCAGGACCAACGCCGACACCCCCAAGGACGCAAAACAGGCAAGATCCTTCGGCGCGGAAGGCATCGGCCTCTGCCGCACCGAGCATATGTTCTTCGAGCCCGACAGGATCATGGCTATGCGCGAAATGATCGTGTCCGACACCGTCGAAAAGAGAGAAAAGGCTCTTGCCAAGCTCCTGCCCATGCAGCAGGGCGACTTCGAGAAACTGTACGAGGCGCTTGAAGGCACCCCCGTCACCATCCGTTTCCTGGATCCCCCGCTCCACGAGTTCGTGCCCACCGAAGAGGCAGACATCAAGGCGCTCGCAGACGACATGGATATGACCGTCGACGAGGTCAAGGCTGTCATCACCGGCCTGCACGAGTTCAACCCCATGATGGGTCACAGGGGCTGCCGTCTTGCGGTCACCTATCCCGAAATCGCGGTCATGCAGACCAAGGCTGTCATCCAGGCGGCAATCGCCGTCCAGGCAAAGCACAAGGATTGGAATGTCGTCCCCGAAATCATGATTCCGCTCATCGGCGAAGTCAAGGAGCTCGCCTATGTCAAGTCCATCGTCACCGCAACCGCTGACGAGTGCATCAAGAAGGCTGGCATCAAGATGACCTACAAGGTCGGCACCATGATCGAGATCCCGCGCGCGGCACTCACCGCGGACGCAATCGCAACCGAGGCGGAGTTCTTCTCCTTCGGTACCAACGACCTGACTCAGATGACCTTCGGCTTCAGCCGTGACGACGCAGGCAAGTTCCTCGGCGCCTACTACGACAAGAAGATCTACGAGTCCGATCCGTTCGCGAAGCTGGACCAGGTCGGCGTCGGCAAGCTGGTCAAGATGGCGGCAGAGCTCGGCAGAAAGACCCGTCCCGACATCCACCTCGGCATCTGCGGCGAGCACGGTGGCGACCCCTCGACCATCGAGTTCTGCCACAATGTCGGCCTCGACTATGTGTCTTGCTCCCCCTTCCGCGTCCCCATCGCAAGGCTCGCGGCGGCGCAAGCCAACATCAAGAACCCCAGGAAGTAATATTCCTCGGCACACAAAAGACAAAAAGCCCGCTTCGGCGGGCTTTGATTTTGTGAGGTTTGAGCGAGGAATGAAGCGGGAGGCAGGGTTGCCCGCCGCCTCGTCGGGCGGCGGAACGGAGGGGCGGAAGGGTGACGAAACGGGTGTTTCCGCGCCGTTTGCGGCTTGCGGAAAGAGGCTTCGGGCAAAGCGTCGCCGAAATTATGTAAATTGTTTTCGACGGGGTAACCCGCGCATCACGGGCAACAGAGGAAAGCTCGCAATGCGGGGTTGTTTTGCGCGAAAACGGCGATGAAATCGCTGTTCGGACAAAAAATTTTTGTATTGCCTCCTCGTGCGCGCGTCTCTACGGGTCGTGCGCGCGAATGTAAAAATTATACGCGCAAGATGTAATGCGAAGCTCGTCTACGCACGCACGCCGCGCGACGACGGCACGACGGCGCAGCCCGCTCCCGAAGCGCACGCGCGGGACCTGTAATAAAGACTCGCGCGGGAATCATAAGACTTTTACGCGGAGGGCGGCATTTTTCACCCCTGCAGCCGCCCCGACGAGAGGAAAAAGACGAACCTGCCTTTTTTTGCGGTTCGTCTTTTTCATGCCCCCGAACGGATTGACTCTTGCGCCGCGTTAAAAATTTGTGTGCAAATTTATATAAATCGCTTGACAAATTTCCCGTCGGGGTGTACATTGCGCGTGTAAGGAGCGCCGCAGGGCGCAATACTATTCAGGAGGCGGATATGAAAAAGAACATGTACAGTCTGATGCTCGCCGAGGATGTCATCCGCGAGGTGGACAGCATGGCTGCCGAAAGGCATACCAATCGTTCCAACCTCGTCAATCAGATTCTCGCCGAGTATGTTTCGTTGACCACTCCCGAAATGCACATCCGCAACATATTCGATGTCGTGGAAAATCTTCTCGGCGAGCGGGGCGGCGGGATGTTTTCGCTCGGAACGGGCGGACTCACCATGTCGTACAAGAGCCCGCTCAAATACAGCTACCGTCCCACAATCCGTTACCTGTCTCTTATACACATCTCCGAGCCCAC
>USEV01000127.1 GCA_900553825.1 uncultured Eubacteriales bacterium | reverse complement strand
CTCCAACCTCGTGGGCAAGCTGTCGAGCTGCACGGGCAGGAACGCGGCAATCAACGAGCTGTTCATCGTGGAGGGCGACTCTGCGGGCGGAAGCGCGAAACAGGCGCGCGACCGCTCCTTCCAGGCGATACTGCCGCTTCGCGGCAAGCCCCTGAATGTCGAGAAGGCTCCGCTTGAAAAAATCCTCGCCAACGAGGAGATTTCCACCATCATCAGCGCGCTCGGCACGGGCATCGAACCCTCGTTTAACATCGAGGACCTGCGCTACGACAAGGTCATCATCCTCGCCGACGCCGACCAGGACGGCGCGCACATCCGCGCGCTTCTGCTCACCTTCTTTTTCCGCTATATGCGTCAGCTTATCACTGAGGGGCATGTCTACATCGGGATGCCTCCGCTCTACAAGATGCAGAAGAAGGACGAGGTGCGCTACTTCTACGACGACGCCGCGCTCGAAGAGGGCAAGAAGGAGATGGGCAAGACCGCGCTTCTGCAGCGCTTCAAAGGTCTCGGCGAGATGAACCCCGAGCAGCTGTGGGACACCACCATGGACCCGGCGCACCGCGCGCTCACCAGGGTGACGATAGAAGACGCCGCCGCCGCCGACAAGCGCATCACCATTCTCATGGGCGACGACAGTGCGATAAGGAAGGATTACATCTACCGTTACGCGGATTTCAACCGCGTCGACGATTTCGCGGTGGGGGAGTGAGCGCGTAGTCAGCGCGGCTCCCGCACGACGCAACCGCAGAAAAACCGTGCTCTGCCTTCGGGCGACAGCGAGGGATTATGGGAAAAAGCAAAACCAAGGATATTCAGTATTCCGCCGCGGTGTACGATGTGGTGTTCGAAGAGGTCATGCACAACAGCATGTTGCCGTATTCGGAGAATGTCATTCTCGACCGTGCGTTGCCGCGCGTGGAAGACGGGCTCAAACCCGTGCAGAGGCGCATACTCTACGCCATGCACGAGATGGGGCTCACCCCCGACAAGCCCTATAAGAAGTCCGCGCGCATAGTCGGCGATTGCCTGGGCAAATACCACCCCCACGGCGACAGCTCGGTGTACGGCGCGATGGTGAGAATGGCGCAGCCGTTCTCCATGCGCATGAAGCTCGTCGACGGACACGGCAACTTCGGCTCGGTGGACGGCGACCCGCCTGCGGCGATGAGGTACACCGAGGCGAGGATGAGCCCTCTCGCGCTGGAGCTTCTGCGCGACCTCGACAAGGAGACCGTGACATGGAGCCCCAACTTCGACGACAGCATGGAGGAGCCCAATATGCTGCCGGGGCGTTTCCCCAACCTGCTCGTCAACGGCGCGAGCGGCATTGCCGTCGGTCTTGCGACGAACATCCCCCCGCACAACATGGGTGAGGCAATCGACGCCGTGGTTGCCGTCATCGACAAACCCGACATCACCACGGCGGAACTGCTCAAAATCCTGCACGGTCCCGACTTCCCGACCGGCGGGTTCATAGTGCCCGTGGACAGCCTGGAAAGCATTTACGAGACGGGCAAGGGCAAAATCAAGATTCGTTCCCGCATACACATCGAGGACGACGGCGGCAAAAAGAACATCGTCATCACGGAGATGCCCTACCAGGTGTCCAAGACGGATGTGCTGAAATCCATCGCCAAGCTCCGCGACGAAAACAAGGAGCTGCTCGGCGGCATAAACGAAATCGTCGACGAGAGCGACAAGTCCGGTATGCGCGCGGTCATCAAGCTCAAAAGGGAGACCGACGCGGCAAAGATTGTGTCCTTCCTCTTCAAAAAGACCAATCTCGAGCTCGGCTATTCCATCAACATGGTGGCGATTGCGGGCGGCAAGCCCGAGCAGATGGGGCTCAAGGACATCCTCACTTACTATGTGGCGTATCAGCGCGACATCATCGTGCGCCGCACACAGTTTGAGCTCAAGGCGGCGAAGAAGCGCGCGGAAATCGTGCGCGGGCTGTTGATTGCAATCCGCAACATCGACGAGGTCATCAGAATCATCAAGTCGTCGGAATCCACGCCCAAGGCGAAGATTGCGTTGTGCGAGAGGTTCGACCTCACCGACGACCAGGCGCAGGCGATTGTCGATATGCGCCTCAAAGCGCTCACTCACCTCGAGGTGGGCAAGCTCGAAGAGGAGCTCGCCGCGCTTGAAAAGCGCATTGCGTATCTCACCGCAATCCTCGCCTCGCCGCGCAGACAGTACGGCGTCATCAAGGAGGAAATCCTCGCCATCAAAAAGGCGATGAGCTCGGAGAGGATGTCCGTCATACTCGACGGCGAAGAGAGCGAAAACATCGAAATCCCCGACGAGATGGAAGCGGTGAGTTACCGCGACGGCGTGCTGGTCACCTCCACCTCGGGGGCGCTCAGGTTCATGTCGCAGAAGAACTATTCCTCGCTTGCGAAGGACGCGCCCTCGCTCGTCGGCGAGCTCATGTCCTCGGCGGTTGCCGTCAACAATAAGGGGTGGATTTATGTGTTCACCGACCGCGGCAACATCGCAAGGCTGGACATCACCGACATCCCCGAAAAGAAGTGGAAGGACAGGGGCATGACGCTTGCCCAGTTCAACCCCCAGCTCGGCGTGGACGAAAAGCCCGTCAAGGTGATGTTCTTCCCGTCCACTCCCGTGGGTGAGCTCGTGTTCTTCACCAGGGGCGGCGCAGTCAAGCGCAGCGACTGGAACGACTTCACCAATATGCGCGGTGCGGGCAGCGCAATCATCCTCGCCGACGGCGACAGCGTCATCAATGTCGAGGTTGTCGACGACGACCTCAATGTGCTCGAAGTCACCAAGAAAGGGCTTTGCCTCATCTACCGCGTCACGGAAATCCCCGTGCAGGGCAGAAAGGCGGCGGGCGTGCGCGGAATCAAGCTCGGCGACGGCGACAGCGTGGCGTTCGGCGGACAGATAGACGACGAGGGAGAAATCATCGTCATGACGGATATGGGTTACGCAAAGCGCGTCATCGCCTCCACCATCGACCTCGGCTCGCGTTACAACAAGGGCGTGAAAATCGTGGAGCTCGACCGCGGCGTCGTGGCGTACATCGGAAGCGTCAAGATGCCTTACGACCTTGCCGTTTCCTCGGGAGGGGAGACCCATGTCATCAACACGGAATCCATAAGGATAGACACCCGCACCACCAAGGGCAAGCTCACTTTCAAGACGGGAGTGAGCCAGGTGGTCAGATTGCCGGAATAGGAGGAATATGCCGCGCGGGGAGCGCGTAGGGAGAACTTATGAAAATCGGTTTTGACAGCGAAATGTACATGCACAAGCAGTCCGAGCAGATTCTGGAAAGAATCTCGCATTTTGACAAGCTCTATCTCGAGTTCGGCGGCAAGCTTTTCGACGACCTGCACGCCGCGCGCGTGTTGCCGGGCTTTGACAAGGCCGCGAAAATCAAGCTTTTGCAAAAGCTCCGCGACAAGGCGGAACTCATCATCTGCATCAACGCGGGCGACATAGAAAAGAACAAGATTCGCGCCGACTACGGCATCACCTACGGC
>USEV01000126.1 GCA_900553825.1 uncultured Eubacteriales bacterium | reverse complement strand
GAGATTCCTCTACGTCTCGTGGGCTCGGAGATGTGTATAAGAGACAGGGCACAGAATGTCGTTTTTGAGCTGTTTTTTTGCCTGTGTGTGCCGCCAAAGACGGCGTGAGAGTTGCAATCGCGCCGTTTTTGTGGCATAATGTCTAGATGACTGCCGAGAACAGAGAGATTTACGAATTGCTTGAAAAGATGCACTCGCACGCCGATTGCGAGTTGAATTTTTCCACGCCGTTCGAGCTGCTCGTGGCGGTGATATTGTCAGCACAGTGCACCGATAAGCGTGTCAACGCCGTGACGGAGCAGCTTTTCAAGGTTGCCTCAACACCCGAGGATTTCGTGAAAATGCCGACAGACGAGCTGGAGAAGCGCATCTTTTCCTGCGGGTTCTACCACAACAAGGCCCGTTCGATAAAGGAAGTGTCGGAGAGCATACTCCGGGCGGGAGCGATGCCGACGACGCGCGATGAGCTCATGAAATTGCGCGGCGTGGGCAGAAAGACCGCGAATGTCGTGTATGCCGTTGCCTACGGCGGCAACGCCATTGCGGTGGACACTCATGTGTTCCGCGTGAGCAACCGCATCGGCATTGCAAAGAGCAAGACCCCCGAGGAGACGGAAAAGGCATTGATGGCGGCCTTCGACGAAAAACTGTGGTCGCATCTGCACCATCTGCTCATCTTCCACGGGCGTTATGTGTGTCACGCAAAGAATCCCGATTGCGGGGTGTGCGAGCTGAAGAATCACTGCGAGTATTACAAAAACAGCCAAAAAGTATAATACATAATGCGAATTTTGAGAACACTTTGACGGTTTTTGGGGTGCGCGAAGGGCGGTTGTGCGTTGTGCCGCCGAGGAGACTTAACGGATGAAACGCTTTGAAATCATTTCCAAAAAGACGCTTGCCGAGCGGGTGAACGAGTATGTCGTTTACGCGCCCGCCGTGGCTCGTCATTGTCTTGCGGGGCAGTTTGTCATTCTCCGCGTGGACGAGGAGGGCGAGCGCGTGCCTTTCACCATCTGCGATTATTCCCGCGAGGAGGGCACCGTTTCGGTGCTGGTGCAGGAAGTGGGTTACACCACGGCTTTGCTTGCGGGGCTTTCGGAGGGCGACGCACTTGCGGACTTTGTCGGTCCGCTCGGGAATCCCACCGATCTTTCCGCATTCAAGCGCATTTTGCTCGTGGGGGGCGGCATAGGTTCTGCTGTCATTTATCCGCAGGCAAAACAACTTTTCTCGGAGGGCAAGCCCGCCGACACCGTCATCGGAGCGCGCAACGAGTCGCTTTTGGTGTACGAGGAGGGGTTCGCGCGTTACAGCAACCGCCTCGAGGTGGTGACGGACGACGGCTCGAAGGGCAGGAAGGGTTTTGTCACCGATGCAATCAGGGCTCTTGTCGAAAGCGGCGAGCACTACGACGCGGTCTTTGCCGTCGGTCCGCTTCCCATGATGAAAGCGGTCTGCGCTCTGACTGCGGACTTCGGCATACACACCGTAGTCAGCATGAATTCGCTCATGGTGGACGGCACGGGAATGTGCGGCTGTTGCAGGCTCACCGTCGGCGGCGAAGTCAAGTACGCTTGCATTGACGGTCCGGAGTTTGACGGACACAAGGTGGATTTCGACGAAGCCATACAGCGCTCGAGGATGTACCGCGAGCAGGAACAGGCACATCTGTGCCGACTCGGGAGGTGAATATGCGAGGGGAATTTCAGCGTCACCGTATGCCTGCCGCCTCTCCCGAAGAGAGGATAAAGAACTTTTGCGAAGTCGCGCTCGGCTTCGACGACGCTCTCGCGAAAGCGGAGGCGGAAAGATGCCTCAACTGCAAGACGGCGCCCTGCACGAAAGGATGTCCCGTCGGGGTGCGCATACCTGATTTTATCGCAAAGATTGCCTCCGGCGAAATGGATGCGGCGGCGGCATTACTGCTTGACGACAACAACCTGCCCGCAATCTGCGGCAGGGTATGCCCGCAGGAAAACCAGTGCGAAAAGTTCTGCGTGCGCAAGGAAAAGCTGGGGGGCTCTGTTGCCATCGGCGGATTGGAGAGATATGTCGCGGATTACGCGCTTAAAAAGGGCACCATGCCCACTCCCGCTCCGCAAAGCGGAGCGCGCGTGGCGGTTGTCGGCTCCGGTCCCGCTGCGCTTTCGTGTGCCGCCGACCTCGCGAAAGCGGGCGTTGCGGTCACCGTGTTCGAGGCGTTGCACAAGGCGGGCGGCGTGTTGGTCTACGGCATACCCGAGTTCAGGCTCCCGAAGGCATTGGTGCAGAAGGAGATAGACAAAGTCGTCGCGCTGGGTGCGGAAATCGTCACCGACACCGTCGTCGGCAAGACGGTTTTCATCGAGGAGCTTCTGAGCGACTACGACGCGGTTTTCATCGGGTCGGGCGCGGGGCTTCCGTCCTTCCTCGGCATACACGGCGAAAACCTTTCCGGCGTGTGCTCGGCAAACGAATTTCTCACTCGCGTCAACCTCATGAAAGCGTACGAGGAGGGCGCGGTGACGCCCGTACAGCGCGGCAGGAATGTCGTTGTCGTCGGCGCGGGGAATGTCGCTATGGACGCCGCGCGTACCGCTCGCAGGCTTGGCGGCGAGGTCACTCTGGTGTACAGGCGCAGTCGTGCGGAGATGCCCGCACGCGCTGAGGAAATCGAGCACGCGGAGGAAGAGGGCATACGCTTCGAGCTGCTCACCAACCCCGTGGAAATCGAGGGCGAAAACGGCTTTGTCAAGAGGATGAAGTGCGTCAAAATGGAGCTCGGCGAGCCCGACGCAAGCGGAAGGCGTCGCCCCGTGCGCATTGACGGGAGCGACTTTTACATCGATTGCGACGAGGTCATCGTGGCACTCGGCACCACGCCCAACCCCATCATAAAGCACAGTTTCTCCGCATTGGAGACCACTCCCAAGGGCACTATCGTTGCCGACGAAAACGGGTGCACATCGGTCAAGGGGCTCTATGCCGGCGGCGACGCCATGACGGGTGCGGCGACGGTCATCCTTGCCATGGGTGCGGGCAAGCGCAGCGCGGCGGCAATCCTTGCCGAACTGCGCGAGGCAAACAAGATTTGAGGCAAAACTATGTTTCTGGATTATGTCAAGATTTTCATAAAGGCGGGTGACGGCGGCAGCGGTGCCGTGTCGTTCCTGCGTGAAAAGTATGTCCCCAACGGCGGACCCGACGGCGGCGACGGCGGCAACGGCGGAAGCGTCGTTTTTGTCGCCGACAAGGACATCACCACGCTTGCGGAGTTCAAGTTCAAAAAGCATTTCCGTGCACAGAACGGCATGCCCGGAGAGGGGCGCAACCGCACGGGAAAGAGCGGCGACGACCTCGTCATAAAGGTGCCCGTGGGCACTGTAATAAAGGAGACCTCGTCGGGCACCGTGATTGCCGATCTCTTTGAGGACGGCGAGCGTTTTTGCGCGCTCACGGGAGGCAGAGGCGGCAAGGGTAACGCGCGTTTCGCGCACGCCCTGTCTCTTATACACATCTGACGCTGCCGACGATAA
>USEV01000125.1 GCA_900553825.1 uncultured Eubacteriales bacterium | reverse complement strand
TAACGCAACAAGTGCCACCGCCACCGCGAGAACAGCGGCGAGGGGCACCAGCACCGAAACCACAATCACCGCCGTCGGCGTGAGAGCGGCAAGCATTGAGAGCGTCATAAGCACCTCGTGCACGCATATCGGCAGAAAAGCGCGGTCTCAACCGATATAACATTGCCTTTGTCGGCAAAATCGTACAAATGTTCACATATATAATAAAATATAACCCGACAAAGGTCAACGGGTGCGCGGGTTTTTATACTCATTTTTACAAAAGTTTTAGAGTGGTGTCTATTTACTTCGTCACGAACATTAAAAAACCCTTCACTTTAGTTGCAATCACATTGTAAAAGTTGTATAATTTGCAAAAAGGCAGGGTATCCATACAAAATGGCCAAGAAGATGAACGGGAAAGTCGTCGTCGTGACGGGGGCTTCTGCGGGTATCGGCAAGGCAACGGCGGAGCTTTTTGCGAGCCACGGCGCGCAGGTCGTCTGTGTGCAACGCAGGACGGTCGAAGGTTTCGATTGCGTGAGCGCCGATGTCACCGACAGGTCCGCCGTCGAGGCAGCCGTCGGGCAGATTGTCGCCCGCTACGGCAGAATTGATGTGCTCGTCAACAACGCCGGTATGGGCATCTCGGGCACCGTGGAGGACACTCCCGAGGCGGAAGCGCGCAGACTTTTCGATGTCAACTTTTTCGGCGCGTTCAACCTGATAAGTGCGGTCGTGCCCGTCATGCGCGCGCAGGGCGGCGGAGTGATAGTGAATGTGAGCTCGGTTGCCGCCAAGCTCGCAATCCCCTTCCAGAGCTTTTATTCCGCGTCGAAAGCCGCGCTGTCCTCGCTCGGAGCGGCACTGCGCAACGAGGTTGCGCCCTTCGGCATAAAAGTCACCTCGGTGTTGCCGGGCGATGTGAAGACGGATTTCACCTCCTCGCGCGTCAAGAACGCCGCCGACAACCCCGCCTACGGCGACAGGGTGAAGAGGTCGGTGGAGCTCATGGAGCGCGACGAGAGGAACGGTATGCCCCCTTCCGTCATAGCGCGCGACATTGCGAAGGTCGCCCTCGCGAAAAATCCGCCCGTGTGCAAAATCGGGGGAAGGAAATATGCCCTGCTCGTCGGGATTGCGAGGCTCCTGCCCGAGCGTGCGGTGTCGTACATCCTCGGGAAGATGTACGGCTGACGGTCACGGGGAGCGGACGGCGACGGACGACGGAGCGTTTAATGCTTCTTTAATCTGATGAAACGATAATCTTTACGCAAACTGATAAGTATAAGGAGAAAGTACAACGGTATGAGAATTCTGCTTGTCGAGGACGAAAGGGACCTCTCCCGCGCAATCGCCAAAATGCTCACGAAAGACGGCTACGATGTGGACTGCGTGTATGACGGCGTTGACGGATTGAGCTTTTCGTTGTCCGGACTCTACGACCTCATCATGCTCGATGTCATCATGCCCAAGATGAACGGGTTTGAAGTGCTCTCCGAACTGCGCCGCAAGAAGGTGGAAACGCCCATACTTATGCTGACGGCGCTCTCGGACGAACAGGACAAAATCGCGGGGCTGGACCGCGGCGCGGACGACTATGTGTCCAAGCCCTTCTCCTTTGACGAACTCTCGGCGAGGATACGCGCGCTGCTCAGGAGGCGCGGCAAGCTCGTCACCGACAACAAGCTGGAGTACGCGGAGGCGACGCTCGACCTCACCACCTTCACCCTCGCCACGCCCAAGGGCGAAATCGGGCTCACGGCAAAGGAATTCGAGCTTTTGAGATATATGTTCGAGTATCCCAACTTCGTGGCGGGCAAGGAGGACCTCATCCTGAAGGCGTGGGGGCTGGACAGCGACTTCGAGTCGAACAACCTCGAGGTGTACATCTCCTTCATCCGCAAGAAGCTGAATCACCTGGACGCCTCGTTCACGATAGAGGCGGTGCGCGGGGTGGGCTACCGCTTCGTGCCGCGCAACAAGAACTGACCCAATCGGACGCGCACGCGTCCGATTTTTATTTGCGCCGAAACGGCGGTTGAACACTCCGTTTCGATGCGCTTAACCCCGTTTCTGCATGGAATCAACACTCAAACAACTACGCATCCGCTTCACCGCTTCAACGGGTCTGCTCGCAGGCGTGCTGTTGCTGCTGTTGTCCGTGGTGCTCTGCACCTCGCTTTTCGTCTCGGCGGAAATTTCGACGGCGGGGCTCATGGAGGCGATGCTCTCCGACACGGGTCACCGCATCGGCGACTCCGCGGGGAGAAGGTTTTTCGTCTTTTACCACTACGACTTCGACGACTCCGTCCTCATAGAGGAGGACTACCGCGCGCAGTACGAGTCCTTCGGCGACGACGGGGCGGAAATCATGCAACGCGCACTGCTCAACGACGGCGGCAAGTTCGACTTCGACGGGATGTACTTCGTCTCCGCCTCGCGTGAGATGGGGGACGGCGTCACGGCGTACGCCGTCGTGGAAAGGACCACCGACCGCGAAATGCTGCTGTTCGTCGTCATGCTGGTGGTGCTCATCTACATCACCGCCGTCGTGGTCTCGGTGCTCTTCTTCTACATCTATTCGGCGCGCGCGCTCGCACCCGTCGAGGACGCCTTCCGCAAACAGCGCGACCTCGTCGCCAACGCCTCGCACGAGCTCAAGACTCCTCTCACCGTCATCTCGACAAACCTCGCCGTGATGAAATCCGAGCCCAACTCCACCGTCGCCGAAAACGCGAAATGGATGGACGCCATCGAGGCGCAGATTCAGAGGATGAACGGGCTTATCGTGAGCATGCTGCAGCTGTCCAAGATGGAGAATGTCGCCCCGCAGCTCGTCGAGCTGGATCTGAGCGAGCTGACGGAGGGCGCGTGCCTCGCCTTTGAGGTGCTGTGCTACGAAAAGGGGTTGAGCCTCGTCACATCCGTTGCGCCCGACATCCGCGTCATGGGCGACCGCGACGCGCTGGAAAGGCTTGTCGGATGCCTGCTCGACAACGCGACGAAATACTGCGAGAAGGGAGGCAAAATCGGCGTGAGACTGATTGCCGATTCCTCCAAAGCGAAGCTCTATGTCATGAACACGGGCGAACCCATCTCCGAAGAGGACGCCGCCCATGTCTTTGACAGATTCTACCGCTCGGACGGCGCGCGCCAGAACCCCGACGGCGTGAGCTTCGGGCTGGGGCTTGCGATTGCCCGCGCGACCGCGCGCGCGCACGGCGGCACCATCTCGTGCAGGGGCGTGAAGAACAGCGGCACGGTGTTCGAGGTGACCATTCCCCTCGCCAAAAACCAGTACAGGCGGCGCAGGAACGAGGCGAAGCAGGATTCCGACAAGTCCGATGTGCTCCCGCCCTCCCCCGACGCCGAAGGACAGGGCGCGCTCCCGTCCGCTTCCGAAGAGGAGAAAAAGTGAGGGATTTTTAATCTTCCTTTAAGCGCGAAAATGCAAAAAACCCGCTGTCTTGTTGCAAAAAGCGGGTTTTTCGTTTTTTTGCGAAAGGCTCTGTCACAACAAATGGTTGATTTTTGACGAGAAATAGCGTATAATA
>USEV01000124.1 GCA_900553825.1 uncultured Eubacteriales bacterium | reverse complement strand
GCTCTCGTAGGCGAATATGTCGAGGTTGAAATCCCTCGGCAGCGCGCTCACCTGCTTGCGCACCAGGTTGTCCAGGGTTTTCAGTTTGTTGCGGTAGGACAGCGCGACTTCGAAGTTCTCCTCCTCGGCAAACTTCTTCATGCGCGCGGTGAGCACCCGTTCCACCTCCCTGTCGTTGCCGGAGAGGAATGCCAGCACCTTTTTGACCTCCTCGCGGTACTCCTCGCGGCTGACATTGCCCGCGCACGGGGCAAGGCACCGCCCGAGGTGGTAGTTGAGACAGGGGCGCGACGGCTTTGACATATCCCGCGAGCACTCCCGCACCCTGAACGCGGTGTGGATGAGCTCCGTGATGTCGCGCACATTCACGGATTGCATATAAGGACCGAAGTAACGCGCGCCGTCGTTTTTGAGCTTGCGGACAAGCCTCACGGTCGGGAAATCCTCCTTGAGGTCGACGCGGAGATAGGGATAGGTCTTGTCGTCCTTGAGAAGTATGTTGTAACGCGGAGTGTGCCGTTTGATGAGGTTGTTTTCCGTGATGAGCGCGTCAACCTCACTCGGGCAGATTATGTAGCGGAAATCCGCCACATGCGTGAGCATCGCCATCACCTTTTCCGTCTTGTTGCCCGAACGGTAAAAGTACTGCCTGAGCCTCGCACGCAGGTTCTTTGCCTTGCCGACATAGAGGATCTCTCCGTCCTCCGCCAGCATCAGATATACGCCGGGCGTCTCCGGCACATCCTTGAGCTTCGCCTTGAAATCCACGGGAATATTATACCCCATGCGCAGGATTTAGTAAATGCTTAAATGCCCTCGCTAAAAATCCTTTGTGCTCCTCCGCGCCCCCGGCGCCCGGGGTGCGTCCCCGTCAACGCTTGCAGAAGCAACCCGTGCCCGAGGCGTCGGCGTTTGCCGCGGCGGCGGAGTCGCCGTCGCGCGGGGTCAGGGTGGGACCCGCCACGGTGAGCGCGAAAAGGATGGCAATCATCACCGCCGTTTCCGTGGTGGACACGCTCCCGTTGGAGGCGAACACCAGCATCACTATCAGCAAAAACAAAAACCACTCTTCGTTGAACACCGCTTTTCCTCCGCCCTACAAGGTATGAAGGCGGGGGCGGAATGGTGACTGCCCTCTCCGCCGCGGAAATTCGCAAAAGAGAAAGCCGCACCCGTTGTGCGGCTTTCTCTGTCCGGGGAGGTTGCGGGTCTTCCGCGTCCGAGGTAATATGGCTCACATCACAGGTTCAGGAATTTCACCCCCGCGTACAGCACCTCTTCTATCTGCCGGTTTTTCAGGGAGTAATACACGATTTTCCCCTCCCTGCGCTGACGGACGATTTCCGCCGCTCTCAAAAGGCGTAGCTGGTGCGAGCAGGTGGTCTGGTTCAGCCCTAAAATGCGCGCGAGGTCGCCCACGCACATCTCGGATATGGACAGCGCGCAAATTATCTTGGCGCGCGTGGCGTCGGCGCACGCCCCGAAGAATTCGGACAGCGTGTGCAAAACGGCGTTGCGCGGCACATAGGTGCGGACAAGTTCAACCGTTTTTTCGTCGAGCAAGGTTTCCATACCCGCATTATAATGCCGTCGGAAAAGCGGAATTTGACGCAAAAACGCGGATTTTCGCGTTGCGTCGGGAGCTTTGTCAAATGGGGTTTTCAGTCAAACGGGGTTTCGGAATCGTCGTCGGACGGAGCCGCGGAATCCGCGTCCGTGCCGTCGCTTCCGTCCGTGGCGGACCCGTCGTCCTCCCGCGGGCCCGGGGACGCGCCGTCACCCTCGTCAAAGGGGTTGAAATCGTCCGTGTCGTCAAGCTCGTCCGGGCGCACCGCGTCCGTGTCCTTGTCGCGTATGACTTTGAATATCACGCGGCGCAGGGTGCGGTAGACATAGCTCATGAAAAGGTCGATGAGAAGCAGCGCCACGGTGCCCAGAATCGCAATCGCCCAGTAGTCGAAATAGCCCGCTATGTCGGGGGCGAGGACGGCTATCGCCTGCAAGCCGTAGTAAAGCGCGGCGAGCGCGCCGTTGATGAAGACGATTTTGACCGGATACGCGACAAACCACCTGACCTTTTTCTCCCACATGATTGCGGAGATGATTGCCATCGGTCCGAAGTAAAGCACATAGCCGACGACGGTGGTGACATCGCCGACGAGGAAGGAAAGCCCCGCCGAAACGGCGTAGGCGAAAATCGCGGACGCGTAGTAGCGTTTGGTGACGGGAGCCATCACGGCAATTCCCGCCGCCGCGAACATCGCTATGGTGATGTAGCGGACGACGACGCCAAGCCAGACACAAAAAAGCGCAAGCGCCGCGGAGATGCCCGCAAGCGCAAGCGCATAAGCTGTCTTTCTTGCCGTGAACTTCGGCCTTGTCTTCATCAGCAACAGCGGATGAGATCGCCGCCCAGACATTCGCAGCAGCAATCGGCGCAGATTGCGCACTGGCAAGCCGTGCAGCATCCGTCCGCCGCGCTCCCCGCCGCACTCTGCTGTGTGTAGCTGCGGTCCGTGGCATAGCCGCTCCGGCTGGTGAAGTTCTGCGTCTGCTGTCCGTCCTGCGACGCCTGCTTGAACGCGCCCTCACCGTTGATCTTCTTCTTCATGTTCTCGAGAGCGCGCTTGTACTTCTCGTTCTCGGGGTCGATGTCGATTGCGAGCTCAAGCTGCTTCTTGCTCTCGTTGAGCCAGTTCTTCTCGTAGAAAATTATCGCCTGGTAGTAGTGCCATTCCCCGCCCCTGTAATACATATCGTCGAGGAGGGACTGCGCCTTGGCGAAGTCCTTGGAGGTGATTGCCTGCCTGACCGCGTCGAACTGCTCGCCGTCGCCCGCGACGGTCGCGTTCTCGTGAGTGTAGCTCATGGCGTCCTGATACGCCGTGTCCAGAACTTCCAGCATACGCGCGGCGTCCGCACCGGCATCGCCCTCGTCAAAGACATGCGCCTGGTAGTACTCGCGCTTTTTCTTGTACGCCTCGAGGATTTCGCTCTGCGACGCGCCTTTTTGGATTCCGAGAATCACAAACGGGTCAGTTGGCATTTGTCATCTCCTTTGAGCAACCGCTCCATCTGCATCGCAAGCCCCAGGTAAACGGTGTTTGAAAGCACCCCTTCGCTGACCACGATGTTCATGGAGTTGTACGCTCCGACAAGTCTATTATAAGTCGAACGCAACAAAAAGTCGAGTTCTTGTGCGTTTTTTTCGAGGAACTCCGCCTTGGAGCCACACTTTCCGTAGGCGGCGATGAGCGGATTGTATCTGCCCTTCTCGGCGTCCTTGCCCACATCGTCGACCGCGTCGAATAGGTAGACCAGCCTGCCGAGGTTATAGGTGAAAGTGTCGGTGAACTCGTCGGTTTTCACGAGCTCGCGGGTGATGTCCCGCATGAGCGAAGCGAAGCAGTCCGCAACGAGGTCGATTGACTTCTCTCCCCGCCGTTCCAGCACGGCGAGCTTGCGGAAGCTCTCCTTCATCATTGCGTCGACGGCGGGCAACCGCTTTGCCGCGGCGCGCTTCCTCATCGCCAGCGCG
>USEV01000123.1 GCA_900553825.1 uncultured Eubacteriales bacterium | reverse complement strand
GGCAAGGGAGAGCTCGGCGTCGCTCTCGGGCACCGCCGAGGAAAAGACCACGATGCCCGCCCTTGCGATTATGTCCCTGCGCGCGCCCGTGTAAACCTCCGCGCCCATCTCGCGCAAGCGGGCAAACGCGGGGCACTCGACGCGGTCGCTCCCCGTCACTTGCGCGCCCCAGAGCAACATCAGTTCGGCAAGGGCGCTCATGCTCGCCCCGCCCACTCCGACAAAGTGCACCTTTTCCATGGCAAAATCAGGCATACGAAATTATATGCCGCGCACTCGCCATAAGTGCGGCAAGCCGCCGACGCCCTCGGAAAAATGAAAATGTAAATGAAATTTTCTATATATGCATTTTGATTGCAAAAACATTTTTCTATATGTTATTATGATTTCACAGGCGACGGGCGTAAATTTCGGGAGGGGGAAGAAGATGTTGAATATCACCGATACCAAGGTACGCTTGATTCAGCGTGCCGATAGCAAGCTGAAAGCAGTCGTGTCAATAATCATAGACAATTGCTTTGCAATCCACGACATAAAAATTATAGAAGGCGACGGAGGCGCGTTTGTCGCCATGCCTTCGCGCAAGACATTCGACGGCGACTTCAAGGACATCGTGCACCCCATCAACTCCGAGACGAGGGAGCATGTCTGCAAGGTGGTGCTCGACGCCTACGGAAAGGAGCTTGCGACGCAATGAGGAACGGGCGCGGCAACGCGCCTTTCATTTTGAAAAAGCCTTCGGCATTTTCACGACACAAAAAAGCCGCCCTCGACGGGCGGCTTTCTGATGCTCTTGATGCTCTTTCGATGCTCCGATGTCGGCTCAGAAGTTGTCGGGGTGCTTGTCCAGCGCAAGCGTGCCGCCGGCGTTGAGGAGCCCGTCGGGGTCGAAGTAGTGCTTGAGCGCCTTGATGACATTGAGCTGCTCGGTGCCTATCGAGCCCTCGAGGAAGGGGGCGAAAAGTTTGCCGATGCCGTGGTGGTGGCTGAGCGCCGCGCCCGACTTCATGATTGCCTCGAGAATGGTGGAGTGATACTTCTTGAACGCCTCGAGGTCGGTGGTCCTGATGACGAAGATGAAGTAGAGGTTTGCGCCCTGCGGATAGCTGTGCGAGATGTGGGTCGTGCAGATGGCGTTCTCCCACTTCTTGACAGCCTCGCGCACTTCGAGGTGCACCTTTGCCATGTTGTCCCAGTTGACGGCGCACTCCAGGGTGTCGATGATGATGCCGTAGTCCTGAATGGTGTCGCGCAGGTACGGGTCGGAGAATCTGCCGTGCTCCCACGCCGTGGTGACATAGCCGGTCAAAGACATCGCGTTGTACTTGTGAGCGATTTTGCGGATGTTCTTGACGATGTTGCGTTGCAGTCCGTCCTCGCCGTCGGTGAAGCCGAGGAGCAGGCAACGGCGGTTGGGCTTGAAGCCCTTTGCGGCGAGGAGCGCGTTGAGGGGGCTTTCGGCGATGCCGTACATGTGCATCATCATGTCGGTCTCTTCCGCGTCGGAGAGGCGGAACACCGAAGGATAGCCGAACTCACCCTGCATGACCTCGCGCATGGCTGCCATGCCGTCCTCCCAGGTGGGGAACATATAGGAGAACTTGCGGTTCTTGGCGGACTTCTTGAACACCTTGAGCGTGACCTCGGTGAGGATGCCGAAAGTGCCCTCGCTGCCCATCATAATCTGGTCGATGTTGGGGCCGGTCGCCTTGCGGGGGGCGGAATCGGTGCGGATTTTGCCCACGGGGGTGACATATTCCTGACAGAGCACGAGGTCCGCGGCGCAGCCGTAGTAGGTGGAGTTCTGTCCGCTGCCGCGGGTGACCACCCAGCCGCCCACGCAGCTGTACTCGAACGACTGCGGGAAGTGCCCGCAGGTGAGCGCGTGAGCCGCCCCGAACATCTCGGGAGCGTTGTTGAGGATTTTTTCGAGGTCGGGCCCGCTGATGCCAGGCTGGACGGTGATGGTCTGGTTGACCTCGTTGAACGCGATGACCTTGTTGAAGTTCTTGCGGATGTCGAGGATGATGTTGGGCGTGCGCATACATTCGGTGCCGCGCGTCACGCTGGAACCGCCCGCATAGACATACAGATACACCTTGTGCTTTTTGGAGAAGGCGACCAGCTTTTCCACATCCTCGGTGGTGGAGGGATAGACAACCGCGTCGGGGACATTCTCGACGATGCCCTTTCTCATCCTCATGATGTCAATCATGGTCTTGCCGTAGCAGACCGCGACGCGCTCGAAATCGTCCGTGGTGACATTCTGTTCGCCGACTATTGCCCTGAGCTCGTCCAGCTGGGCGGCGGAGAGGCGGGAATCGGCATGGAAATCCACCTTTTCGTTGCCGACATCGACCATCTGCTTGAAGTCGTCGTCGGTGAGATTGAACTGTTTTTTGATGAGCTTGTAAAGCCCCTCCTTGGGACGCTTGTAGCGTGCGGGGTCACCCCACTTCATGATGGAGCGATAGCTCTTCTCGACGGGCGGCTCCTTGATCCATTGCGGTTCGAAATCCTTGTAGGGTTTGTCAGACATAATCTCCTCCTTAATATATCGTTGCGGTGGCGATGAGATTGACATCGGTGCCCACCACGGACTTCGCGACGATGCCGCCGCGACGAAGTTTTTCCTTCACCTTTATGGTGCCGACAAGCTGCATGAGCTCGCCGATTTTGCTCTTGGGAATTTCGCCGTCCGTGCGGACGGGAAGCACGGGCATGGAATCGAACGCCGTTGCGACGGTGCTGCACACCGTGCGCATGGGAAGCGTCGTTTCGGCGATGGCGAACGCCTCGCCCTTCTTGCAGGTGTTGCCGGTGACGACACCGTTCTCCACCGTCATTCTGCAGCCTTTGGGACATACAATGCAAACGAGTTCCATCAGTTCTCCTCCAATTCCACGGTGAGCTCGGTGCTCTCTTTGAGCCCGAACGCCGAAAAGTCGACTTCCACTCTCTGCATCTCCGGGGGACGCAGGAAGGCGAATTTCTTTTTGTAGACCTCTTTGCCGTCGGCGAGGATGCGGAGCGTCGCGCGGTCCATGTCCTTTGCCGAGCGGAAGAAGAAAACAACCCTGTCGAGCGGCTTGGAAAGGTCTATGCGGTGCGGCACATAGGAGAGCAATCCGCCCCCTCTCGCCAGCCTGACGCACTTGCCTGCGGCAAGAGGACGGGCGGCGTTTGCGCCTGCGTCCGCCGCGCACTCCGAAACATAGTCCACGAGGTCGAACACATTGAGCGCGTTCCCCGCGGAATATATGCCCTCGACGGAAGTCATGTAGGACTGGTCGCAGTCGGGACCTTTTGTCATGGGGTTGATGGCAACGCCCACGCTTTCGGCAATCTCGTTCTCGGGGATGAGCCCGACGGAGAGTATGAGCGCGTCGCACTCGACAATCCTTTCGGTGCCCTTCACGGGCCTCATCTTGTCGTCAACCTGCGCAACCTCCACCGCCGTCAGCCTGTCGACGCCGAAGACGCGAGTCACGGTGTGCGAAAGGTGCAGGGGGATGTCGAAGTCGTGCAGACACTGGTGCACATTGCGCGTGAGTCCGCTGGGCTCGGGCTTGAC
>USEV01000122.1 GCA_900553825.1 uncultured Eubacteriales bacterium | reverse complement strand
GGCTCGGAGATGTGTATAAGAGACAGGACATACTGTGAGTGTCCGTCGCAGAGCTGCATCGCCTTGTGCGAGGAGAGGAGGATGTTGTCAAGCTCCTGGAAGGGGCGGTCGAAGGGGATGAAAACCTCGTTTGCGCGACGGGGTTTTGCGCGCCAGGTGTCGATTGCGGCGCCTGCCATGCCGCCCGTGGTCAGTGCGTTGTAGAGCGCCTCCTCGTTTATGCAATTGCTTCTGCCGACATTGACGATGAACTTGCCTTTCAGAAGCGCGAAAATCTTTTCGTCGAACATCCCGTCCGTCTGCGGGGTGCGGGGGAGGGAGAGGAAGAGAATGTCCGCGCACTTGCAAAGCTCCTCGAGCGAGGGGACGAGCCCCGTGTTTTCGGGGTAGTCCTTGCCGCGGTCTATGGTGTAGGACGCGATTCCGTTTGCCGAGAGGATGGCGTGAATTTCCCTGCCTATGTGTCCGAAGCCGACGAGCCCCGCTTTCATGCGGAAGAGGCTTTGCCAGTACGGATTTTCGATGTCCCAGTCGCCGAGGCGCATCTTGCGGTCGAACTCGGCAATGCGGCTGACGAGGGCAATGGCGAGCCCGAAGGAATACTCGGCGATGTAACGCGAATTGATGTGTGAATTGACAAGCGTTATGCCGCGCTTTTCGAACTCCGCGATGGGGAAATCGTCCACGCCCGTCTTGTACGCGAACACAGCCTTCAGACTGTCGGCGTCGTCGAGCTTTTCGGCACTCATCTTTTTGCCGATGAAGATGTCGACGCCTTTCAGGGAGTAGTCGTCAAGCCCTGCCGTCGCTATTTCGGCATGAGGGGAAAGAGATCTGACCATGGAGTCGAACGCCTCGTCCATGGCGGAAACACTCAGGCAAATTTTGGGTCTTGTCACGGGAGCAATCCCTCCGTACGGGACATGAAGTCCCTGATTTTTTGTTCGGGCACGGCGAGGACATCGCCGGGTACGGTGTGTTTCATCGCAAACGCCGCCACGGCAAAATATGTCGCGTCGGCAAGGTTGGTGCCTTCCAGCAGACCGTGCAGCATACCGCCGTTGAAAGCGTCGCCGCCCCCGATTTTTTCCGTGACGGGGAATGTGAAGGGGGGCATTTCACACCTTGCGCCGTCGTTTCGCATCACCGTCACGCGGACGGAGTGCCTGTCCGGAGCGAGCATGGTGCGGTCGCGCAGGACGAGATGCGTGCACAAAGGATAATCCTCGAACGCCTTTTCCTCGTCGGTCTGCATGAAGGTCTCCAGGTCGCGGTGGCTTGCGAGCAGTATGTCGGCAAGCGCCGCCGCCTTTCCGAGCTTGGGCAACGCCTCCTCCGTCGTCCAGAGAGCGGGACGGTAGTTGAAGTCGAAAGACACCGCGACGCCTCTTTCCCGCGCCTCGCGCACGAGCCTGTACGACAGCGCGCACGAGGAGGGGGAGAGGGCAAAGGATATGCCGCTTATGTGGAAGAGGTCAACTCCGTCGAACACCTTGTCGAAGTCGAAGGAGTTTTCGTCGAGGTGAGTGAAGGCGGAGTGCCGCCTTGCGTAGACGACATTCGCGCCGCGGCTGGCAGTGCCGTTTTCGGCAAAGTACATTCCCATCGTATCGCCGCCGACCAGCACATCCGAGGTGTCGACGCCAAGACGCTCCAGGTGCAGGAGCGCCGCCTTTCCCAACGCGTTTTCGGGGAGGGCGGAGAGATATTTCGTGCTGTGTCCGAGCGCCGTCAGAAAGGCGAGCACATTGGATTCCGTCCCGCCGTAACACGCGCTGAACGAGCGGCTCCCGATTATGGTATCCCCATCCGCGGAAAGACGCAACAGAATTTCACCGAACGCGAGCACTTTTTTCATGCCGTCACCTCTTGGATATGCCGATTTCCTCGGAGAGTCTTGCGTTGCAGATGTCTGCGTAATACAGGCAGGCGAGCAGTGCCTCGCCGCACTCCTTGACCCAGGGGCGGTTGATGCCGCACCGCACACTGTGCCCGAGCCTGTCGAGGGATTGACGGAGCTTGTTCACGCGGGGATAGCACCTGCGCTCTATGTACATGATTTTGCGCGGGTCGAGGGCGATGTTGTAGCCGAAGTCGACGCGCAGGTCCTCGAGCCGCACGAGATACAGGTCGCCGTCGATTTTCGCGTCGGTGAGCAGAGGACGGATTTTTTTCTCTTTCTCCTCCTTATTGGTGGCGGGATAGGGCTTGGGCGTTTCGACCGTTTTGGGCAATTTCTTCTGCTTTTGCAGCTCCTCCTTGTTGAGCTCGGCGGCGTGTATCGCCTTTTCGCGGAGCCTGACGCGAAGCTCCTCCGCGGACATTCTGGCGACGACGAAGAAATAGAGGTTGGGTTTGCCGCCCTCGATGAGGTCGCGCGCGAGTCCCAGGAAATTGTGCTTCACGGAAAACGGGTTCAGCTCCTTTTCGGTAAGCCCGTAATTGTCGTAAACGGTGTCCAATATTATCTTTTTGAACGCTTCATCTGCGGCTTGTGCGGTTTCGGCTATCGTGCCGCCCTCGGGAACGAAGCTCGCCGCTTTGAGCGCAAGGGATATCGGTTGGGCGAATTTGTCCTTCCATGTCGTCTTGTGTTTGCCGCGTTTTTCTATGAGGACATAGCCGTCGTTTGTGAACACGAGCCCGTTGATGCCTATCTGGTTGCCGAGCTTTGATTCGGCAAGAGGGGAGACCCGTTTGTCGAATTCGTAGACCTCGCGCACCGTCATTCTGTCGTTGATTTTGTAGTCCATGCAACGGTTGGTCACCAGCATATGATAGTACATCGACCGCTGCGTACTGAGCCGCAAAACGCTGTCGGCGTATTCGGCGTCGTTCAGGCGCACCGTGACGGAGTTTCGTATTGAGGAGCCGCCGTGCGCTCCGAGCAGGGCGGGCAGGTTTTCCATGACAAAGGGGGGCAGTTCGAACATATCCGTCTTGTCGTTGAAGACGATGTCGGTGTCGCCTTTTATGTTGGCAAAGATGTTCACGCCCGAGATATACAGCCTGCCGTAGTCCGTATAATCGTTTATGTCCTTTGTCCTGCGCGGATATTCGTCGCTGTAGGAGTCCTCGACCATGTTGTGCGGACGGTGGCGTGTCGCCGGCACGCACCTGAGCTGCATGAATTCGCCGCACGGCGTATATGCGTTTTCGGTGTGGTCGGCGGGAGAGATGTGCTTGTAGTACTTCGAAATTATCTTGTGGTGGTCGTCCTCGAGCTTGAGCGATTCCTCCATGGTGTGCTTGATGCGGATTGCAACCCTTGCCACGATGAGGGATATCGCCGCCGCAAGGAAGATTGAAAGCATATCCGTCCCTGCGACGAGTTCGAGAGTCTTTTCCTGTGCGTTTTCCTTGGAGTCGAATGTCCCGCCTATGGCGAGAATCGCAATGGCGAAGCCGATGAGAATGAGCAGCTGCAGCCAGAAATTGCCTATGACCTTTTCAACGAACTTGATAAATTTTTTCATCTTCCGTCCCCAATCATTCGTTATACAGAATATAACATATTGTCGCCGCACAGTCAATGCCGCTGTCTCTTATACACATCTCCGAGCCCACGAGACGTAGAGGAATCTCG
>USEV01000121.1 GCA_900553825.1 uncultured Eubacteriales bacterium | reverse complement strand
TCCTCTACGTCTCGTGGGCTCGGAGATGTGTATAAGAGACAGATATGAAAGTTTGCAAATTCGGCGGAACTTCGATGGCCAACAGCAAGACAATATCTCAGGTGGCGGACATAATCGTCGCCGATTCCACGCGCGCATTCGTCGTCGTGTCCGCTCCCGGCAAGCGGGATTCCGGCGATGTCAAAGTGACGGACGCGCTCTACACCTGCGCCCGCGAAAAGGCGGAGAAGGGCAACTGCGACGAGGCGTTCGCGGTCATCGAAAAGAGATTTGTCGACATCGAAAAAGAGCTCGGCATCAACATCGGCATCAAAAAGGAACTTGCCGCAATCAAAAAGAAAATCGAGGACGGCGCGGGCGTGGATTTCATCGCCTCAAGGGGTGAGTATCTCTCCGCGAGAGTGCTTGCCGCAAAGCTCGGCGTGCCCTTTGTGGACACCGAGGAGCTCATCAAATTCGGCACGCAGGGCGAGCTGTTGCTCGACCTCTCGCTCGACCTCATCCGCGCAAGGCTCGCCGAGTGCGACCGTGCGGTGCTCCCCGGCTTCTACGGCTCGGACAAGAACGGCGAAGTCAAGACATTTTCCCGCGGCGGTTCGGACATCACGGGCGCGATTGTCGCGCGTGCGATGAACGCCGATGTCTATGAGAACTGGACTGATGTCGACGGCTTCCTCACCGCCGACCCGCGCATCATCGACAAGCCCGCGCTCATCGACTGTCTGAGCTACAAGGAACTGCGCGAGCTCGCCTACATGGGCGCCGAGGTGTTGCACCCCGAGTCCATTTTCCCCGTGAGAAGCGCGGGCATACCCATCAACATCCGCAACACCTTCAACCCCTCCGCAAAGGGCACGATGATTGTCGCGGACTCCAAGAAGAACACAAACGGCGGCAGGGTGGTCACCGGCATAGCGGGCAGAAAGGGCTTCACCATCATCAACATCGAAAAGGATATGATGAACCGCGAGATAGGCTTCGGCAGGAAGGCGCTCAGCGTGCTGGAATACGAGGGTGTTTCCTTCGAGCACATGCCGTCGGGCATCGACACGCTCTCGCTTGTCATCCGCGACGAATATATCTCCGGCAGCGCGCAAAAGCTGGTGGGACAGCTCCGTGCCGCGCTCGATGCCGACAACATCGAAATCCACAGCGGTCTTTCGCTCATAGCCGTCGTCGGCAACAATATGGCGTCCCGTCAGGGCACCGCGGCGACGATATTCACCGCGCTTGCGGAAAGCCATGTCAACATCAGGATGATTGACCAGGGCTCCTCCGAGATGAACATCATCGTCGGCGTCGACACCTTCGACTACGAAAAGGCAATCAGCGCGATTTACTACTCCTTCGAGGCGTAATCCCCGCGTCCGGCGCGGACGGCGGAAGCGCAAAACCAACCCAAAAACGAACTTCACCGCGCAGAATTGCGCGGTGAAATGTTTTTTGAATGAAATTCATTGGATGAAAAGATGAAATCCTATGCGCTCCGTCGGCGGAAGTGAGTCAGCGGACGGGAATCACTTGCTGTCCTTTTCGCGTATTTCGACGCGGCGGATTTTGCCGGAAATGGTCTTGGGCATCTCGTTCACGAATTCGATTATGCGGGGATACTTGTAGGGAGCGGTCGCCTGCTTGACATGGTTCTGAAGCTCTTTTTTGAGCTCCTCCGAGGGAGTGTAGCCCTTTGCCAGCACGATTGTCGCCTTGACCACGGTGCCGCGCACGGGGTCGGGTGCGCCCGTTATCGCGCACTCGAGCACGGAGGGGTGCTCCATGAGAGCGGACTCCACCTCAAAGGGTCCGATGCGGTAGCCGCTGGATTTGATGATGTCGTCCTTTCTGCCCACGAACCAGTAAAGCCCGTTCTTGTCGCGCATGGCGAGGTCGCCCGTGTGGTAGTACTTGCCGCCGCGCGCCGCCTTGGTGCGCTCGGGCTCGTTCTTGTAGCTTGCGACCAGCCCGTACTGATGAGGACGCAGGCGGATTGCAATCTCGCCCTCCGCGCCGTCGGGGACGGGGGTTTCGTCGTCGTCGATGAGGTCGATGTCGTAGAGGGGGCAGGGCTTGCCCGACGACCCGCTCACGGGCTCCATGAAGTAGAATGTGCCGAGGATGACGCAGGATTCGGTCTGCCCGAAGCCCTCGTAAATCTTCTGACCAGTAGCCTCGTAGAACTGCCTGAAAATCTCCGCATTGAGCGCTTCGCCCGCGGTGGTGCAGTGCGTGAGGGAGGAGAAGTCGTACTTTGACAAATCCTCCTTGACGAGGAAGCGGTATATCGTCGGCGGCACGCAGAAGGTGTTGATCTTGTATTTCGCGATGAGGGGGAGCAGGTCGGTGGGCGTGAATCTGCCGTGGTAGTCGTATGCAAACACCGCGCTGCCCGCTATCCATTGCCCGTAAATCTTGCCCCAGCTGCACTTCGCCCAGCCGGTCTCAGCGGCGGTGAAGTGGAGCCCGTCGTCCTGAACCTTTTGCCAGAAGCAGGCGTTGAAGACAAATCCCGCGGGATATTCGAAGTTGTGTTGCACCATTTTGGGCATACCCGTCGTGCCCGAGGTGAAGTAGCAGAGCATCGTCTCGTTGCCGGAAGGACGGGGGAGTGCGGGGAGCTCGTCGCTCATCTCGCGGTAGCACTCGTCAAAGCAACGGTAACCCTCCACCGGCTCGGTGAACAGGCACTCCTTGAGCGTGGTGCACTTGTCGAGGGCGTGGGCGATGTGCTCGATGACATCCGTTTCCGCCGTCGCGATGAGCAGCTTGACATCCGCGGAGTTGCAGCGGTAGACGATGTCCTTGGGGGTGAGCAGGTGGGTTGCGGGGATGATGACCGCGCCCAACTTGCAGCAGGCGGTGACCAGCACCCAGTATTCCCAGCGACGGTTGAGCATGCTCATGATGTAGTCGCCGCGTTTTACGCCCGCGGAGAGCAGGAAATTGACCACGCGGTTGCTCTCCTTCGAGAGCTCGCCGAAGGTGATGATTTTCTCCTCGCCTTTGGCGTTGCACCAGACGAGAGCCCTCTTTTCGGGGGCTATTCGCGCATATTCGTCCACGATGTCGTACGCGAAATTGAAGCCCTCGGGGACGGAGAACTTCACATTCTTTGCGAAATCTTCATAGTCCGAAAAGTCCGTACGGTTGAGAAATTTGTGAAGAAGGTTCATACGCTTTTCCTTCGTATATCATTTTATACAGTTAAAAATAATAGCACATGGTCCCACCGAATGCAAGCGAAAAACGATTGCCTATTATGCCGCGGTGTGATAAAATCAATTGACTGAAAGGAGGCGGGTTTATGGAGAATGCGCACAGATATGTCATGGCGGCGCTTCGTGAGCTGACGGGCGAAGACGATATTTTCAAGGTCGTGGAAGCGGACGAAATTCTCGAAAAAGTGCCCGCATCGGAGGGGCTTGACAAACAGCACCTGAGCTTCATAATACGCGACCTGCGTGACGCCGACTACCTCAAGGTCAAGTATTTCACGCCCGACGAATATTGCCTCTTGACGGTGAAAAAGCTGGAGGACGAGGCGGAGGAAACACCCGCAGACGCGGCTGCCCCCGCACTGTCTCTTATACACATCTCCGAGCCC
>USEV01000120.1 GCA_900553825.1 uncultured Eubacteriales bacterium | reverse complement strand
CGTCTCGTGGGCTCGGAGATGTGTATAAGAGACAGGAGCATATACATCGGACACTTTTTCGGAGGGCGCGAGCTCGAATACGGGCTGGAAAACGGGCGTTTCACGAGGAAGTTCGTGTTGCCCGCCGACGCGCACTATTCCGAGAAGGAGACGGGGGAGGCAATCGGCAGTTATATCGCCGCGTTTGACGATATGCTGAAAGGCTGGCTTGCGGGCAAGTATTCCGACACCCGACAGCTCGAAAACGAGTATCTGGCCTACCTCAACAGCGGCGCACACATCATTTGAAGGAGGTGAAAGGTATGAACGCGCAGAAATTCACAAAGAAGGCGTTGGAGGCGGTGCACTCCGCGCAGAACATAGCAATAGAGAATCAAAACATACAGATAATGCCCGAGCATCTGCTTTACGCACTGGTTGACCAGGACGGCGGGCTTGTACCCATGCTTCTGGAGAGGGCGGGCGTCGACACGGACAACCTGCTCGCGCAACTGGACGCGGAGATAGAGAAGATGCCCGCAGTCAGCGGCAGCGGCAGAGAACCGGACAAGGTGTACATTTCGCCCGTCACGGACAAGATTTTCGCGGAGGCGGAGAAGCTTGCCGCGGGCATGAAGGACGAATATGTTTCCGTCGAGCACATCATGCTCGCGGTGTTTGACCATGCGACGGAGAAGATGAAGTCGGTGTTCCGTGCCCTGGGCGTGACGAAGGAGAAGTTCGTCGCCGAGCTCAAGAAGGTGAAGACCGACAGAGTGACGAGCGACGAGCCCGAGAATGTGTACGACGCGCTGAGCAAATACGGCTTCGACCTCGTGCAACGGGCGAGAGAGCAGAAGCTCGACCCCGTCATCGGGCGTGACAACGAAATCAGGAATGTCATCCGCATACTTTCCAGGAAGACCAAGAACAACCCCGTGCTCATCGGCGAACCCGGCGTGGGCAAGACGGCTGTTGCCGAAGGGCTTGCGCAGAGGATAGTGCGCGGCGATGTGCCCGAGGGGCTCAAGGACAAGACAATTTTCGCCCTCGACATGGGCGCGCTCATCGCGGGCGCGAAGTTCAGGGGCGAATTCGAGGAAAGGCTGAAAGCGGTGCTGAACGAAATCCGCAAGAGCGAAGGCAAAATCATCCTTTTCATCGACGAGCTGCACACGATAGTTGGCGCGGGCAAAACCGACGGCGCAATGGACGCAGGCAACCTGCTGAAGCCCATGCTGGCGCGCGGCGAGCTGCACTGCATAGGCGCGACCACGCTCGACGAGTACAGGAAGTACATCGAAAAGGACGCCGCGCTGGAGAGGCGTTTCCAGCCCGTCATGATAGACGAGCCGACGGTTGAGGACACCATATCCATTCTCCGTGGGCTCAAGGAGCGTTACGAAGTGTATCACGGCGTGCAGATTCACGACGGCGCACTGATTGCCGCCGCGACGCTGTCGCACCGTTACATCTCCGACAGGTTCCTCCCCGACAAGGCAATCGACCTTGTGGACGAGGCGTGTGCCACCATCCGCACGGAAATCGATTCCATGCCCGCCGAGATGGACGACATATCCAGGCGTATCATGCAGCTTGAAATCGAGGAAATGGCGCTCAAGAAGGAGACCGACAACCTCTCCAAGGAAAGGCTCGAGGCACTTCGCAAGGAGCTTGCGGATTGCAGGGCGGACTTTGACGCCATGAAGGCGCAATGGGAGTCCGAAAAGGCGAGCATCCATGTCGTGTCCGACACCAAGGCGGAAATCGAGAAGGTCAACGCCGAAATCGAAGCGGCACAGCGCGTGGGCAATTACGAGCTCGCGGCAAAGCTCAAATACAGCCGTTTGCCCGAGTTGCAACAGAAGCTGGAAGACGCGCAGAAAGAGGGCACCGACACCAAGCACACCCTGTTGCGCGACACCGTCACCGACGAGGAAATCGCAAGAGTCGTCGCGCGTTGGACGGGCATACCTCTCGCAAAGCTCATGGAGGGCGAACGCGAGAAAATCCTGCACCTCGACGACATCCTCCACAAGAGGGTCATAGGGCAGGACGAGGCGGTGCAGAAGGTCACCGAGGCAATCATCCGCTCCCGTGCGGGCATCGCGGACCCCAACCGTCCCATCGGCTCCTTCCTCTTCCTCGGACCCACGGGCGTGGGCAAGACGGAGCTCGCAAAGGCGCTTGCGGAAAGCCTGTTCGACGACGAGCACAACATCGTCAGGATTGATATGACCGAGTATATGGAGAAGTTCTCCGTGTCCAGGCTCATAGGCGCGCCTCCGGGATATGTCGGCTACGACGAGGGCGGTCAGCTCACCGAAGCGGTGCGCAGGAAACCCTATTCCGTGGTGCTGTTCGACGAAATCGAAAAGGCGCATCCCGATGTGTTCAACATCCTGCTCCAGGTGCTCGACGACGGCAGAATAACGGATTCGCAGGGCAGGACGGTGGACTTCAAGAACACCATCATCATCCTCACATCCAACCTCGGCTCCTCCTACCTCCTCGACGGCATCAACGAGCAGGGCGAAATCTCCGAAGACGCCAAGGACAAAGTGGCACAGCTGCTCAAACAGAGCTTCCGCCCCGAGTTCCTCAACCGTCTTGACGAGATAGTCTACTACAAACCCCTCACCAAGAAGGACATCACCGCCATCATCGATTTGCTCGTGAAGTCCCTCGCCGACAGGATGAAGGAAAGACAGCTCAGACTCGTCATCACCCCCGCCGCAAAGGAGCTCGCCATCGAGAACGGCTACGACCCCGTCTACGGCGCAAGACCTCTGAAGAGGTATATCCAAAGCAAAATCGAGACGCTCATCGCCCGCACCATGATAGAAAAGGAACTCTCCGCGGGCGACACCGTGGAGGTGGGCGCGTCGGACGGCGAGTTCACCGTCAAGGTCAAAAAGGCGTGAGCCCCGCACCCGACGCCCAACTCGGCAACAAAAAAACGCACCTCTCCCCGAGGTGCGTTTTTTGTGCGTCGGATTGCTCAACCGTCACTTCACCCCCGTCCGCTCGCTCCGTTCTCATACCGCCCCCCTCCACGCTCCCGCAAGCCAATTTTCGCCAAAAACACATTCAGCAATCCTTAAAACCACTGCTTGAAACAATCGAATATATAAAAACACCCGTCCGCAACTCTTTTCTGTTTCAGAGGCATCGGGCGGGTGTTTTGTGAAGTGCATTTATGGCACAAATTGAACCGAAATGAAGCAAAATCAAGCCCCATCATAAAAAGGCAAAAACCCCACTGAATGGTGGGGTTTTGTGTTTTGTGGTGGAGGTGCGGGGAGTTGAACCCCGGTCCAACCGACCTTTAACGGTGCTTTCTACATGCTTATCCGGCGCTTGTTTTTCTCTCGCTTCGGTGCGCGGGCGAACCTCCGTCTGAAAAGCCCGTATTGACGGCGACCTTACCGGGCGATGGGGTCGCTCTCGCTGTTTTTTATGATGCCGCTTGCCCGGGGAACAGCAAACCCGAGGGCGACACGCTGACTAAATTATGCAGCGAGGGCGAACTCCGGTGCGGAGTTCTTTTGCGTTTTGTTCGCGTTTAATTTTTGTTTCCGTTTTAACGCAGACGAGCCTGCGGCATGCTTACCCCGCCTCCAATCGACTG
>USEV01000119.1 GCA_900553825.1 uncultured Eubacteriales bacterium | reverse complement strand
GGCATACGAGATTCCTCTACGTCTCGTGGGCTCGGGGTGGAAAGCTACGGCGCGAAACGCTGGCTCAACCTCGGGTTTTTCACCGTTCAACCCTCCGAATACGCAAAATTCGCAATGGTTGCGGCACTCTCCGCATACGCCGCAAAAAGGGGTGTCGGCACACTGCCGCGCGCGCTTTTGTATCTCGGCATCGCGGGAGTCGTGTGTCTGCTTTTGCTCTTCGAGCCCAACATGTCCATCACCGTCTGCGTGGGTGCGACGGCGTTCGTCACGCTCTTCGCGTCGGGCGCGAAGCCCTCGCACATAGCGCTCATCCTCCTGCCCGTTGTCGCCGCGGGCGTGGGGCTCATCATCGCCGAGCCCTACAGGGTGCGCCGCCTCGTCGCCTTCCTCGACCCGTGGTCCTCGCCCCTCGACGAGGGCTATCAGCTCATACAGTCCTACTACGCGCTGGGCTCGGGCGGACTCTTCGGGGTGGGGCTCTTCAATTCCCGTCAGAAATATCTGTTCCTGCCCTTTGCGGAAAGCGATTTCATAATGTCCGTCATAGGCGAGGAAACGGGCTTTTTCGGCATGATTCTGTTGCTTGCGCTGTTCGGCGTGGTGGTGGTGCGCGGCTATCTCGTCGCCGCCCGCGCCTCGGACAGGTTTTCGTGTTACCTTGCGACGGGCGTCACCACCGTGATAGCCGTCCAGACTCTCATGAATGTGGCTGTCGTGTGCGGCGCGGTGCCGCCGACGGGGCTCCCTCTCCCGTTCGTGAGCGCGGGCGGAAGCTCGCTGGTCTTCTATCTCGCCGCGGTGGGAATGTTGCTTGCGGTCTCGCGCAGGTGTTCGGCAAGGTTTCCGCGGCCGCTTGCAGATGTGGTCGTCCGCGCTCCGCACGACGGCGGGGGAGCGGGGAGGTGAAAATGAAAAGAGAGTGTTTCGTCATACGCGGCGGCGAGCCGCTTTTCGGCAAAGTGACCCTGCACGGCGCAAAAAACGCCGTGCTTCCCATGCTCGCGGCGGCAGTCATGACGCCCGAACCCGTGACGGTGTGCGATTGCCCGGACATAACAGATGTCACGGATATGCTTTGCGTCCTCGGCGCGCTCGGAGTAAAGGCGGAGCGCGTCGGCAGAAAAATCACCGTCAGCGGTTCGCCCACTCTCACGGAGATTCCTCCCGAACTGGCTTGCGCGATGCGTTCCTCCGTGTTCATGCTGGGCGCGCTCATCGCCGAGTGCGGGGAAGTCAGGCTGTTCACACCGGGCGGGTGCAGGATAGGCGCGCGGCCGCTGGACATACACTTCGACGGATTTTCGCGTCTGGGCGTCGGGGTGGAATACGGCGAGGACTATGTGCTGTGCACGGCAAAAAAGCTGCGTGGCGCGGACATTGTGATGAAGTATCCGAGCGTCGGAGCCACGGAAAACCTGCTCATGGCGGCAGTGAGGGCGGAGGGGGTGACGCGCCTCATCGGCGCGGCGCGGGAGCCGGAAATCACCTCGCTCGTCCGCCTGTTGCGCAGGATGGGCGCGCAGATTACGGGAGAGGGCACTCCCGTGCTCACCGTCCGCGGCGTGGACTCTCTGGACGGAGCGGAAATAACGCCGATAAGCGACAGGATAGTCGCGGGCACCGTCATGGCGGGCGTTGCGGTATGCGGCGGACGGGTGGAGCTGGAAAACGCCGTTTCCTCCACTCTCGGGGCGGTGATTTCCCCCTTTCTCGGCTCGCACACCTTTTTGGTGGAGCACGGCGGGGTGCTGATTTTCGAATCGGACGGAATGTTGCGTCCCACCGATGTTTCCACGGGTCCGTATCCGCTGTTCCCCACCGATATGCAGGCTCCGTTCATGGCGTGTCAGTGTTACGCATCCGGCATGAGCTCCATGCGGGAAACGGTGTTCGAGGACAGGTTTGCCCATGTCGCGGAGTTCGTCAAGATGGGCGCGCGCATCGCGCTTGCGGGGAACACCGCCTTCATCGACGGAAGCGAGGGTATGTTCGGCGCGAGGCTGAGCGCATCCGACCTGCGCGGCGGCGCGGGGCTTGTCGTCGCCGCCCTCGGCGCAAAGGGGGAGAGCACGGTGACGGGGTTGCGCTACATAGACCGCGGCTACGAGAAGCTGGAGCACATCTTTTCCTCCCTCGGCGGAAAAATAACGCGCGCATACGATGACGAACGGAGTTGAGGGAGCAAAAACCGTCATTAAACACACAAATTTTGCATAAATTGATTTTTTTGCGTCAAAAGCGTTGACAGCTCTTTTATTTATTATATAATAAAGTTAATGAAATAACCACGCGCTTGCGCCTGTACGCGCGTTCGAGGGGATTATGAAAGGGCTGTTCAACAAGGATACCGTCGTGCTCGATGTGACATCGCGCCTCATGAGCGCGATTGTCGGCGCGAAAAAAGCGCAGTCCGTCTTTGACATAAAAGCGTGCGTCGAGCGAGAATACGACGGCTATGCCGACGGCGAGTTCTTCGACGCGGATTCCGCGGCGCGCGCCGCGAAAGATGTGCTTGAAGAAGCCGTTTCCTCTTCGCGTACTTCCTGCTCCAAAGTTTATATCGGCGTCCCCGGGGAATTCGTTTCCGTCATGAACAACCCCGTGTCGATCACTCTCGACAGAGTGCGCCGCATCGTCGACGACGACATCGATTTCCTCATCGACAAGGGCAACGACACCGACGACCCCGACTATGTCTTGATCAACGCTTCCGCCATGTGCTACTCGATCGACACATCAGACAAGCTCTACTTCGATGTGCGCGGAATGAGCGCGGGCAGGGTGTCGGCAACCGTTTCATATATGTACGCGCAGCGCAATTTCACCGAGCTTTTCGCGGACGCGGCGAGAAGGGCAGGCTTCAAGGAAGTCCGCTTTGTCGCAGTTCCCTGGGCGGAGGGCATCGCCATGTTCGAGCGCGAACAGCGCGACGCGACCTACATCCTCGTCGACGCGGGCTACATCTCCACTTCCATATCCGTGGGCAGGGGCGAGGGGCTCAGCGCCCTGCGCTCGTTCTCCATGGGCGGCGGACACCTCGCGGCGGACATCTTCGAGGTGCTCGATGTGCCTTTCGAGCTTGCCGAACGCGCAAGCGAGCTCGTCGACCTCAATCTCACTTACGCCGAGGACGCGGTGCTCGTCGCCGACGGCGAACATGTGATTTACGCCGCCGAGGCGAGCGAAATCGTCAAGGCGAGGCTCGACTACTTTGCGGAGATAGTCAAAGGCGCGCTGGACGGGCTCGCCATTCCCGATTATGTGCCCGTATGGCTGACCGGCGAAGGCATCGCCACCATGCGCGGCGCAAAGACTTTCCTCGCCGACAGACTGGGGCGTCCCGTCGAGGTCGTCGCGCCCAGGTTGCCGGGCTTTGCGAAATCGGGCGACAGCTCAAAAGTTTCCTTGCTGATTCTTGCCGAAACTCTTTCGAAATCGAGCTTCGGGGGATATATCAAAAGCGTTTTCAACGGAGGTAAAAAATGATAGATTTTGAAAAATTCGGCTATTCGCCGAAGTCCGATTCCGACTCGGAGCGCGAGGAAGAAAGCGGCTACACCGTTCCCCAGGAAGAGGAAACGGAAGTCGATTATGTTCCCGTTCCGCGCAAAATCCCCGGGAAGGCCAACATCGTCGTCGTGGG
>USEV01000118.1 GCA_900553825.1 uncultured Eubacteriales bacterium | reverse complement strand
CTGCCCTCTCTGCCTAGCTGATGGAAGCACATCCGACGCGCGGTCGCGTCGTCGATTTCAACCGTGCGGGCGTCTGCGGAGCGCAACACTCCCTGCGCGTAAACCCTGTTGCGGAAACACGCTTCCCCGAGCGAAAATTCCAGCGCGGTGACGCCTTTCGTCGTGCCGATGAGCGGCAGAAAGCGGGAAAATCCCACGATTTCCAGCGCGCCAGAGGAATATTTCACATGGGGAGTGAAGCCTATCCTCTCAAACTTCAACCCCTTTTCCTCGAGCACGAACTCGGGCTTGGGGTTGCCGTATCCCGTGGGCTCCAACAGCGTGAGCTCCTTTGCCAGCGCGAGGAAATCCTCGTCCGCGGAGAGGCGCATATCCGCCTCCTCCTCGGGCAGAAAACAATCCTCCGCGTAGTTTTGCATGACATCGTCGTTGAGTTCGTGCGCGAACCTCTCGAAGTCCTCCGCCCTCATTCCGACGCCCGCCGCCTGCGCGTGTCCGCCGAATGTGGTGTAAAACTCCGAATGGCGGGAAAGCAATTCGAAAACATTTATCTTGCTGACCGAACGCGCCGAGCCCTTGATTTCCTCGCCCTCCCCCGAAAAGAGGATTGCCGGGCACTTGAACTCCTCGGCAAGCCGTGCGGCGGCTATACCGAGCACGCCTCCCTCCCACTTGGGGTTGCACAGCACTATGACGCGGGTCTTGTCAAAGTCGATTCCGCGCAGGGCGCGTTTCGCTTCCGTGACCACCTGCTCGCAGATCTCCTGCCTGCGCGCATTGTCCCTTGCGAGCTCCTCGGCAAGGGTCTTGAGCATAAAATAGTCCTCGTCGAGGAAAAGTCCCACGGCCTTCATGGCGGAGCCCAGCCGCCCTGCGGCGTTGATTCTGGGAGCGAGGCGGAACATCACATCCTGCGATGTGAGCGCGACGCTTTCGGTGCCGGCGAGCAGCTTGATTCCCCTGCGCGGAGCGCGGCAACACTCCTTAAGCCCGAAATAGGCTATGATTCTGTTGTCCTCGACGAGGGGCACGACATCGGCTATGGTGGCAAGCGCCGCGATGTCGAGATACTTTTTGTATTCGTCGCCGAAAAGCGCCTGCACGAGCTTGAGTGCGACACCCGCTCCGCACAGGTCGTAAAAGCCCTTGCGGTCGATTTTGGCGTCCGCGACTATGCAGTCGGGGATGTTGTCCTGCGGCTCGTGGTGGTCGGTGACGACGAGGTCTATGCCCTTCTGTTTCAGAAACTCCGCTTCGGCGGCGGCGGTTATGCCGCAGTCCACGGTGATGACGAGGTCGGGACGACGGCGCGCGATTATCTTTTCCAACGCGGGCACGGATATGCCGTAGCCGTCGGTCTGGCGGCTGGGGATGAAGTAGTCCGCGTCCGCCTTGCCCCTGAGCGCGAGCATGAGTATGGAAATGGCGCAGATGCCGTCGCAGTCGTAGTCGCCGAAGATGAGGATTTTCTCCTTGCGTTCGATTGCTCGACGCACCCTTTCCGCCGCGGCTTTCATGCCGTAGATGTCGTATGGTGAGGACAGGTTTTGAAGCGAGGGTTTCAGAAATGCGGGGATCTGCTCCTTTGCGAGCCCCCTGCCCGAGAGCAAGCGGAAAAACCTCGGCGAAATGCCGAGCTCTCTCGCGGCGGATATTTCCTCGGGAGTGAATGTGTCTTTCATGGCGTTGCAACTGCGAATAACGCCTCCTCGCGGAGGCGTCATCGTCATTTCTTCTTCTTGAACTTGGTGTTCTTTTTGGAGTACTTGTAGATGGGTTTCCCGCCGCCCGGCTTGCTGCCCTTGTTTGCGGGTTTTGCGGGAGCGGGTGCGTCGTCGTCGCTCTCCCTCGCCGCAGTTTCGGGGAACAGGATTTCCTCGTCGTCACTCTCCGCATTGCGGGAGGGCGCGCCCGCATACGACACCGCGGTCTGCCTCTTTGCCTTCTGCTTGTCCCAGCTCTCGGAGAACGCCGCCCACATGGGGGTTGCGAGGAACACCGAGGAATAGAGACCGGCGAGCAGACCGAGGATGATGGGCACGCAGAACTCGTTGAGCGACGCACTGCCCATTGCGGAGCCTATGATTGCGAGCAGGACAACGGTTATCATCGTGGTCGCGGTGGTGAAAACGCTTCTTCTCATGTTCTCGCGCACCGAGAGGTCGCCGACGGCGTTGTAGTCGATGTTTCTCATGCCCTTCATGGGTTTGAGATACTCACGGCAACGGTCGAAGATGATGATGGTGTTGTTGATGGAGTACGCGATTATGGTGATCATAGCCGCGACATAGGAGCTGTTGATCTGCACCCTGCATATCACGGTCAGCGCGAACATGACGATGACATCGTGGACGAGTGCGAGCACCGCCGCGAAAGCCGCCATGGGGGTGAACCTGATGATGATGTAGATGAGAATCAGCACCGTGGAGAGCGCAAGCGCGATGCCGGCGTTGGAGAGCAAATCCCTTGCCGCGGTTGCACCGATGGACTCGTAGGTGATGAAGTTCTCCTCCTCGTTGGGGCGCTCGGGGTACGCGGCGTCGACTGCCGCGATGATTGCCTCGTTGAGCTTGTTGATTTCGATGTCGGAGGAGGACACATTCTTGTAGCGGAAGCTGAGCGATGTATTGCCGTTGCCGCTGAGGACCTGGGTGTAGCTGACCACGACATGGCTGCCGTTTGCGTCCTCCACATCCTGGATGACATCCCGCACATATTCGAGGTGCTCGTCCACGCTCATGTCGCCGAGCATGGCGTCGTTGAGGTCGACGGTGAGGACGGTGCCGCCCTCGAAGTCGATGCCGATGTTGACACCGTTGGTGTAGCTGCCCGTCGTAGCACCCACGCCGATGATGACCGCAAGCGCGATGATGACGACGATTGCGGGGATGACGAAGGTGATTTTGGTGAGCTTGCTCACATTGAACTTTTCGTATCTGTCAAGGAAGGTCGTCTTCATCAGTTCGCCTCCTTCGCGGCGTCGGAAGCCGCGCTGACATTCTTACGCGAAGATTTCGGGGCGTCGCCTTTTATGAAGGAAGGCAACTCCCTCCTCTCCTCCTCGCGCGCTCTGCGTATGCCGTAGAACTTCTCGCTCGTCGCGTTGAATGCGAGGAAGCAGTTGACGATGATTCGCGTCACGACAAGGGAGGTGAACATCGAGAGGATGATACCGATGAACAGCGTGACGGCAAAGCCGACGATGGAAGCCGAGCCGATTATCCACAGCACGACCGCACCGATGATGGTGGTGATGTTGCCGTCGAAGATTGCCGCCATCGAGCGCTTGAAGCCCTCCTTTATGGAGGACTTGATGCTCTTGGAGCTCTTCATGTATTCGTCGCGGACGCGCTCGCAGATGATGATGTTCGCGTCGACCGCCATACCGATGGAGAGGATGATACCCGCGATGCCGGGGAGCGTGAGCTGAACCCAGGGCAACACGGCGCAGAACCAGAGGAGCAGGAGGATGTAGACGACGAGCGCGATGTCCGCCGCAAGGCCGAGGCCTCTGTACACGCCGCCCATGAAGATGAAGATGAGCGCAACGCCGACGGCGCCTGCGATGATTGCGGCAAGCAGCGCGTTTTCACCGAGGGTTGCGGAGATGTTGCGCACCTCGCCGACTTCGAGCGTGACGCCGAAC
>USEV01000117.1 GCA_900553825.1 uncultured Eubacteriales bacterium | reverse complement strand
CGTGGGCTCGGAGATGTGTATAAGAGACAGTTTTTCGCTCTTCCCACAGCGACGCCGACCGCTGAATTGCCGTAGATGTTCTGCAGGTTGCCTTTCTTGCTGTAACCCACCACCGATGCGTAGGAGCTGTTGGCTGTGATCTTTTCCACGGTCGAGTAGCAGTTGATGACGAAGCTGTCGTCGCTGACGATGCCGGCGATGCCGCCGACGTCGTTGTGTTTCGCTTCGAGTCTGTCCACCCGGCTGTAGCAGTTGATGACATAGCGGCCCAGCCCGTCGCCGCCTTTGGCGATCTGTCCGACGATGCCGCCCATGTTGGGGTCTTTCGGGGCGTCGGTCTTCATCGTGCCGCCGAGGTTGGCGCAGTTGACCAGCGTACCCTTGTTCTGGCCCGCGATGCCGCCGATGGTCTTGGCGCCTTCGCCGCCCGTGATGTCGCCCTTGAAGGTCGCCCCGTCGATGACGCCGGCGTTTATGCCGACGATGCCGCCCGCGATCTCGAATTCGGTCGAAAGCGCGCCTTCGACGGCCAGATCGCGGATCGTGCCCTTGTTGGCGCCGAATACGCCGCAGGATTTGCCCGGAGCGACGAGCTTCACGTTGAGGAGCTTATGCCCCGCACCGTCGAATTCGCCCTCGAAATAGATCGTGTTGTCGGCCGCGAAGCTGATCGGCGTGAGGTTCTTGTTGTCGAAGTCGATGTCGGCCGTGAGGCGGTAGTAGGCCGACGATGTGTAGACGGCGTCTTCGGCCTGCTGGTTGATCGACGCGGCGACCGTGTTCCAGTCGCTCACGGAGTTGAGCTGCCACGGGTCCGCGGCCGTTCCGGAACCCTCGACCACGTCGGGTGCGGGTTTCTCGTAGTCGGTGTCGAACTGAATCGTCAGGGGGCAGTGGTCCGAAGGGTAGATGTTGCCGTAAACGGTGTTGTCCACCTTGTAGGATTTTAGCTCCACGTCGCCGCGCGAGTAGATGTAGTCGATGCGCGCCGTGGCCTGCGTGAGGTCGGCTGTGATTTTGTGGCCGTTGAACGTGCCGACGGGACCGCTGATGAAATCCGATTCCACCGTGAGGAACGAGTCGTTCCAATGGGTGCGGAGCGTCTTCGACGAGGCGTCGTCCATGGCGGCGTTCATGTCGCGGATGGCTTTGATGAAGGCTTTTGCCTTTTCCTCGTCGTCCTTGCCCTTGATGCCGACGACATCGGCGAGCTGGGCGAGCTTCTTCCACGCCTTGCTGCCGTATGCCTCGAGGACATGGGGCAGGATGACGGAGTTGGCGAGACCGTGGGGCACGCCGTAGAACCCGCCGAGGGTGTGCGCTATGGCGTGGACATAGCCGACATACGCGCGGGTGAAAGCCATGCCTGCGAGGAGGGAGGCCTTCTGCATATTGCTTCTTGCCTCGATGTCACCGCCGTTTTCGTAGGCGCGGTAGAGATACTTGAAGATGAGCTGTGTCGCCTCGATGGCGTACTTTTTGGTGTTCCTGGTGTTGGAGCTGCCGATGTATGCCTCGACGGCGTGGGTCAGGGCGTCCATACCGGTTGTGGAAGTGATGTGTTTGGGGAGCCCGACGGTGAGCAACGGGTCCATGACCGCATAGTGCGGGATGAGGACGGGGTCGTTGATGGGGTATTTCTCGTGGGTTTCGGGGTTGGAGATGACCGCCGCGAGGGTTGCCTCACTGCCCGTGCCGGATGTGGTGGGGATTGCCACCAGGGGCGGGAGCTTTTTCATGACCTTGAGCACGCCTTTCATCTTGGAGATGGGCTTGCGGGGGCGGGCGACGCGTGCGCCGATGCCCTTTGCGCAGTCCATGGGCGAGCCGCCGCCGAGCGCGATGATGACATCACAATTGTTGTCGTTGTAGAGTTTGAGGCCTTCTGCGATGTTGTTGACGGTGGGGTTGGGGACGACTTTGTCGTAGATGGTGAGGGAAAGACCCTCTTTTGCGAAGCCGTCGATGATGGGCTGTGCCATGCCGAGCTTCATGAGCACTTCGTCGGTGACGAGGAGTGCGCTTTTGAAGCCGTGTTCCTTGGCGAATGCGGGGAGTCTGGAAAGGCTGCCCTCGCCCGAAATCTGTTCGGGCACGCGCCACGGAAGCATGAATTCGGCTATGTACATCACCTTTTGATAACATCTGCAATAGAGCTTGTAAAGAGCGTTCATATTGTCCTCCGTTCCCTTGATTTAGTACATTTTAGCACCATAGGGGGCGATATGCAAGTTTTTTGTTTCGGCGCGTGCGCGCGCAAGTCGCAATCGGGGGCGCTACATCGCCGAAAACGCGCCGAAAAATGCCCGTTTCGGCGACGACGCGCAAAGTTTTGAACACTCCCGTTCACTATGTTAAGTTTTTTGTCAAATCGCTTGTCTTTTTTTTACGGGTTATGTAAAATATAGCGGTGTGGAGCGACGCTCCCTTTACGGAAAATAACCTTTTTGGAGGATTCATTATGAAAAATGTCAGAGTTGCTATCAACGGCTTCGGCAGAATCGGCCGTCTCGCTTTCCGCCAGATGTTCGGCGCCGCAGGCTACGAGATCGTCGCCATCAACGACCTCACCGATTCCAAGATGCTCGCTCACCTTCTGAAGTACGACAGCGCGCAGGGCAAGTACGCTCTCGCCGATAAGGTCGAAGCGAAAGAGGGCGCAATCGTCGTCGACGGCAAGGAGATCAGGATCTACGCCGAAAAGAACGCCGCAGACCTCCCCTGGAAAGAAATCGGCGTCGATGTAGTGCTCGAATGCACCGGTTTCTACACCTCCAAAGCCAAGGCACAGGCGCACATCGATGCGGGTGCAAAGAAAGTCGTCATCTCCGCTCCCGCGGGCAACGACCTCCCCACCATCGTCTTCAGCGTCAACGAGAAGACCCTCACCAAGGACGACAACATCATCTCCGCGGCAAGCTGCACCACCAACTGCCTCGCCCCCATGGCGGATGCACTCAACAAGCTCGCTCCCATCGAAAGCGGCATCATGAGCACCATCCACGCCTACACCGGCGACCAGATGGTCCTCGACGGCCCCCATCGTAAGGGCGACCTCCGTCGCGCAAGGGCTGCCGCAATCAACATCGTCCCCAACAGCACCGGCGCGGCAAAGGCAATCGGCCTCGTCATCCCCGAACTCAACGGCAAACTCATCGGCTCCGCTCAGCGCGTCCCCGTCTGCACCGGCTCCACCACCATCCTCGTCGCAACCGTCAAGGGTAATGTCACCGTCGATCAGATCAACGCCGCTATGAAGGCTGCCGCCTCCGAGTCCTACGGCTACAACGAAGAGCAGATCGTCTCCTCCGATGTCATCGGCATGACCTACGGCTCCCTCTTCGACGCAACCCAGACCATGGCAAAATATATGCCCGACCTCGATTGCACCCAGGTGCAGGTTGTCAGCTGGTACGACAACGAGAACAGCTACACCTCCCAGATGGTCCGCACCATCAAGTACTTCGCCGCTCTGTAAGACAAGCCCGAAGAAAAGAAACGCACAACACCTCCGCAACCCGCGGAGGTGTTTTTTTGATTTTCTCTCAAACACTTTATGTCGTGTCCCTCTCCTCCCGCGCTCACAGCAAAACGGCGGGGTTTTGTTTTTGCCTCTTCAATACTTAATGTTGTATCCCCCTCCTCCCCCTGCGGGCACTCGGGGCAC
>USEV01000116.1 GCA_900553825.1 uncultured Eubacteriales bacterium | reverse complement strand
GGGCTCGGAGATGTGTATAAGAGACAGCCCCTCCGCCGTCACTCCGACGAAAAGCCCGCCTTTACGCAGAAAAGTGACCGTAGTCATCAGCCTTTGACGACGGTTATCTTCAGCTCGGTGTAGGGCTGACGATGACCTTGACGCTTTCTGATTTGCTTCTTGGGCTTGTAGTGGAAGACATCGATCTTGGGGAACTTGCCCTGTGCGTTGACGACTGCCTCGACTTTCGCGCCGGCCGCGTCCGCACCCGCCTTCACATTGCCCTTGTCGTCGGCAACGAGCAGCACTTCGAGTTCGACCTTCGCGCCGACTTCGGCGTCGATCTTCTCGACCTTGACGAGCATATCCTTCTCGACCTTGTACTGCTTGCCTCCGCACTTGACGATTGCGTACATAGCTTACCTCCTCTGACCAGTCTCGCCGTAATGGTGACGGTTGCCCGCGCTTAAACGACCACTTTCGAGCGGCTCGACATCTACTTTAACAAAAAAGCGCGCGCCTGTCAAACGAAAATCGGCACTATTTTAACATAATCCGCGCGTCCTCGCGTGCGCGCGCGTGTCGCCGCGTCCGCGCCTGCTTTTCCACGCCCGACCGCCCGCACTCACCCGTCCGTGTCTACCCGTCCGCATCGGTCCGTCGTCACCCCTCCGCCCGCACCGATTGTTGCTCCGCTCTGCCCCTGTCGCATTGTTGCTCCGCTCTGCCCCTGCCGTCTGATACGACCGCCCCGCATCCGACCGCGCCGCGCGCGTTCATGCGCGCCGGCTCGCCCCTCGCCCGATTGCGCACGGAGCAAAAACCCGCGTTCTAACCGCGCAAATTATCGCCGTGCGGAGCTATCGAAAGCGCGCTCCCCTTTCCGCTCCCAAAACTCTTAAAACAAAAACGCGGCGATTTCCGCCGCGTCTTTTCTTCTCTTGCGCTATCGCTCTTCTCGGAAGTAACTCAATCCGAGCGAAGCGGGAGGCTGACTCTCCCTGCGGCTCACGATGCTCGTGATGACAAGGACGAGTATGGTGACCAGATACGGCACCATCTTGATGACCTCTTTTTCCGCAAATGACACCGCAATGCTGTTCGGCATGAGATAGAGTATGCCGAAAAGTATGGAGCCGAGGATTGCCCAGTTGGGGCGCCACACTGTGAAGATGACGAGCGCGACCGCCATCCAGCCGAACTTTTCGATGTCGTACTCCACATTCCCGCCGCCGAAGTCCATGATGTAGAACAGGCCGCCGAGCCCCGCTATCATGCTACCGATCATCGTTGCGACATACTTGTAACGAGTGACCGAGATGCCCGCTGCGTCCGCGGTTGCGGGGTTTTCGCCCACTGCGCGGAGATTGAGGCCCTTGCGCGTCTTTTTGATGAATATCGCGACCACAATGGCAAGAATTATCGCAAGATATACCAAAAAGCCGTAGGACAGGAAAAGTGTTTCAAACCAGTTGGGCGAATCTCCTATAGGGAACGACTGCGTGAAAAACACGCTCATGCGATTAAGCGAGCCAGCCGGCACCTGAGATGTCACTCTCGAGCCGACGAAGCTGACGAGCCCCGCGCCGAATGTGGTGAGAGCAAGGCCCGTGACATTCTGGTTGCAGCGGAGAGTGATGGTGAGGAAGCAGTAGATCAATCCGCCGAGTGCCGCCATCAACAGGCAGAATATCAACGGGAGCATCACCGACCCGAAAGCGGAAATGCCTTCCACTCCTACGGAGTTGACATAAACAGTAGCGCCGATGACGCCGCCCGCGCCGCCCATGCACATGATGCCGGGGATGCCGAGGTTGAGGTTGCCGGATTTTTCGGTGACCGTTTCGCCCACCGAACCGAAGAGGAATATCGTGCTGAAGCAAATCGACCTTTGAAGCAAAGCAAGGAACATTACGCACTCACCTCCTCTGCCGCACCGTCTTCCGTGACGACGGGAGCTTCCGCCTCGCCGACCGCCTCTTCCGCGGGAGGCGTCTTTTCCGCCTTCTTTTTGGCGAAGCGGAACTTCACCTTGTAGTTGATGAAGAACTCGCACGCTATGACGAAGAAAAAGAATATGCCCGTGATTATATCGGAAAGATAATCACTTATACCGAATGCCGAAGCCACGCGCGAACCGCCCATGTCGATAAAGGTGTAAAGCAATGTGGTGAAGCACATCGCAAACGGACTGAACTTGCCGAGCCACGCCACCAGTATCGCCGTAAAACCTCTGCCGCCGACTGTTGTCGTAGACACGCTGTGATCGGTGCCGGCAACTATTAAAAGCCCGGCAAGCCCACATGCAACACCGCAGAGCACCATGGTGCGGATGATGACCTTCTTGACATTGATGCCTATATACTTTGCGGTGTTTTCGCTCTCGCCCACGACGGAGAGCTCGTAACCGTGCTTGCTGAAGCGGAAGTAGACGAACATCAGGATGACGAGCACCGCGACGATGATGATGTTGAAGATGTAGTTATACCCGCCGATCTTGGGGAAGTGCCCGTAGGGCAAGGAGCCGAGGACGGCGGAGCCGCTGGGCACCCACTCGTAGATGCAGACCGCAACGAGCTGCATTGCGACATAGTTCATCATGAGGGTGAACAGAGTCTCGTTGGTGCGCCACTTCGCCTTGAAGATTGCGGGGATGACCGCCCACGCCACGCTGAACAGCACGCTCACCGCGAACATGATGAGTATGAGCAAGGAATTGTTGATTCTGCCGCCCAGATACTGTATGCAGACCACGCAGCCCAGGCAGCCCATGAGAACCTGCCCTTCCGCGCCGATGTTCCAGAACTTCATCTTGAAAGCGGGCGCGAGCGCAAGCGCTATGCAAAGCAGGATTGCGGTGTTCTGGAAAAGCATTAGGATCCTTCTCGTGGTACCGAACACACCCATGAAAAGTTCCTTGAAATATTCGAGGAAACTCGCTCCGTCCACCAGCGCAACGCTGACAATTCCACCGATGAAAAGTGCAATCACCACCGCGGCGGCGCGCATGAGCCACGCCTGCCATTTGGGGAGGTCGTCGCGCTTGACGATGCGGATGAGAGGTTCTTTGTCAGTGTTATGCAATGCCATCTGCAACCTCCTCCTTCTTTTCTGCCGAATCGGTCATGTAGAGGCCGATTTCCTCTTTTGTGGTATTTCTGCCGTCCAGAATGCCCGTCACCTTGCCGCCGCAGATGACCATGATGCGGTCACAAAGCTCGACAAGAACATCCAGGTCCTCGCCGACATAGATGACGGCGACGCCGTTTTCCTTCTGTTCGTTGAGCAGCCTGTAGATGGTGTAGGAGCTGTTGATGTCCAGCCCTCGCACGGGGTATGCCGCCATGAGCACGGTGGGTGCGGCGGCGATTTCGCGCCCGACGAGCACCTTCTGGATGTTGCCGCCCGAAAGCCTTCTCACGGGGGTGTGCGAAGAGGGTGTGACGACCTCGAGCTCCTTTATGATTCTTTCCGCAAGCTGTTTGGGGCGTTTGCGGTCGAGCACGAGAGGGATGTTCATCGTGTGGGTCTTGTCGAGCTTGACGGGAATGCTCTTTTTGTAGCTTCGGAGCATCATGTTGTCGATGATGTCCATGTTGCCGACAAGTCCCATGCCCAGCCTGTCCTCGGGGACAAAGGAAAGCCTGACGCCGAGCTCGCGGATTTTCGCGGGCGACTTGCGCATGAGGTTCTCCTCCTTG
>USEV01000115.1 GCA_900553825.1 uncultured Eubacteriales bacterium | reverse complement strand
CGAGATTCCTCTACGTCTCGTGGGCTCGGAGATGTGTATAAGAGACAGTACCTGAACCGCGAAAGCGAGGAGATCGACTATACGCGCTACCAGACCGTCTATTCCAAGCAGCTCGGATCCGCCGCCGCGCCCACCGCGGGGCTACACTTCACGCCCGAACTCATGCAACGCGTGAGGGACTGCGGCGCGGACTTCACCGAGGTGCTTCTGCACATCGGGCTCGGCACATTCCGTCCCGTCAAGGCGGACAACATCGAGGACCACGAGATGCACTCCGAGTACTACGAGCTCGGTGAGGAGGCAGCAGAAAAAATCAACGCCGCAAAGAGGGAGGGCAGGCGAGTCATCGCGGTCGGCACGACCTCGGTGCGCGTGCTCGAAACGCTCGCCGATGAAAACGGTTTCGTCGCACCCGCAAGGGGGGACACATCCATCTTCATATACCCCCCTTACCGCTTCAAGTGCGTCGATTCGCTGATAACCAATTTCCACCTGCCGGAATCCACACTCATCATGCTCGTTTCCGCCCTCATCGGGCGCGAACAGACACTTGAGCTGTACAAAACGGCGGTTAAAGAGCGGTATAGGTTCTTTTCGTTTGGCGACAGTATGTTCATCATCTGAGCCTCCCGACGCCGTTTCGGACGGCGTGAACCCGTGTGCCCCACGCCCCGTGCGCGGAGCGTTCGGAAAGGCGTGCGGGAGAGGAGAGAGGCGGGAAAAGTTCGTTCCGGACCGTCGCGTTGCGGCAATCCGTTGAGGTGAAAAATGAGATTCGAAATTGTGCACACCTGCAAGCAGTCGGGCGCCCGCGTGGGCAAACTGTACACCGAACACGGAGTCATCGACACCCCGTGTTTCATGCCGGTCGGTACGCGCGCCACGGTCAAAGGGCTTTCCCCCGAGGAGGTCAAAGCCACCGGGGCGCAGATTCTGCTCTCCAACACCTATCACCTCTATCTCCGCCCCGGTCACGAGCTCATCGAGAGGGCGGGCGGTCTGCACAAGTTCATGAACTGGGACGGCGCGATTCTGACGGACAGCGGCGGATTCCAGGTGTTTTCGCTCTCGCCGCTTAGGAAGGTCACGGACGAGGGCATGAGTTTTGCGAGCTTCATCGACGGCTCGCGTCACTTCCTTTCCCCCGAAAAGTCCATGGAGATTCAGCGCGCGCTGGGCTCGGACATCGTGATGGCGTTTGACGAGCTGACCGCCCCCGACATCACGCACGAGAAGGCGAGGGAGGCAATGGAGCGCACTCTGCGCTGGCTGGACAGGTGCTCCGAGGTGCGCCTCAAGGAGCACCAGACCCTCTTCCCGATTATCCAGGGCAACATCTTCCCCGACCTGCGCCTTGAAAGCCTGCGCCGCACCGTGCCCTACGCGACCTGCGGCATCGCAATCGGCGGATTGAGCGTGGGGGAGAGCGCGGAGGAGATGTATTCCATCCTCGATGTCCTTGCGCCCGAGCTTCCGCCCGAAATGCCGCATTATCTCATGGGTGTCGGTTCCGCGGACTACATCGTGGAGAGCGTCGCGCGAAAGGTGGATATGTTCGACTGCGTACTGCCCACGCGCATCGCGAGGAACGGCACCGCGATGGTGGACGAGGGCTTCCTCACCATACGCAACGCGCCGTTCAAGGAGGACTTCACCCCCGTCGACCCGACCTGCGACTGCTACGCCTGCAAGAACTTCACGCGGGCGTACATACGCCACCTCATAAAGTGCGACGAAATCCTGGGCGGGCGCCTTCTTTCCATACACAATGTGCGCTATCTTGAGCGCCTCGCCGCCAGAATCCGCGAGGCAATCATGCAGGACAGGTATCTCGATTTTAAGGAAAATTTCATGCGCGGCTACAAAAATTAAGTCGCCAATGTGGGGTCAAACGGTTGATTTTATCAACATTTTGTGTATAATCGTTGGTATAACCCTAAAAAATCGTTTCATAACGAAGAAGGAGAAGTAAATGGGCAATTGGTGGTTGTATATCGTTATCGGCGTTGTGCTGGTCGGTATGATTCTTCTGACGGTCATCCCTCAGAAAAAAAGGCAGAAACAGCAACAGCAGATGATGGACAGTCTCGCGGTTGGCACTAAGATCATGACAATCGGCAGAATGGTCGGCAAGATCACTCAGATCAACCCCGACAACACGCTGGTCATCAATGTCGGCACTGAATTCAGCCCCACTTTGATTGTGATTGACCGCAACGCGGTCGGGCTCGTGCTCGAGAATGTTGCCGCACCCGCACCCGTCGTCACCGACACCGCGACCGACGCACCCGTCGAGTCTCAGGAAGTGTTCGATTCCAACGAGGAATCCGCACCCGCCGAGGCAACGGAGAAGGACGAAGCAGACGAGGAAAAGAAAGACTGAAGAAGGCAGATGCCTGAAGAAAACCCGCTCGGAAGAGCGGGTTTTTCATTGCCTTTCGATTTGCACGGGGGCTTCCCGATTGCCGTATGACGGTTTTGCGCCCCTGTCACGACTGATGTCGCCGACGGGAGGGGAGTTCGTTCAGTCACCCGCTCCGTGCGGGATTTCGCTTTGAGCGGTGCGCAACCTGCGCTTTGTGATGTGCAAACCGTGCTTTCGGGGTGCGTTGTCTGCGCTTTCGGACGGTTGCCGTTCATCTGCGGGAGCGTGCGGGAATGTTGACCGCAATCACGCCCGCGATTATGCCCGCCGCCACCGTGGTGACGAAATCGACGACATTGAAGCCCGCGCTCTTGAAGCCGTCCGCCGCGGCGAAAACGAAGATGCAGAGCAGCATGTAAAGCACCCCCGTGATGCCGCCCTTTATCACGCCCGAGCTTTTGACGCGGAAGCCGAGCGACACGCCGACGAGGACGGAGACCGCCTTTATGACATAGTTGCCGACGGTGAGGGCGGAGCCGTCCAGCGACGCCCAGCGCACGATGAGCGGAAAGACGAGCACGCCCACGAGCGAAACGAGAAGCGCAATCAACGCGGCGCGCAAGATGTCCGCCGCCGACTTTTTGAGGAGTTCGGAATTTTTCATACTAAAAGTTATGCGCGGCGGGTTTGCTATATGTATGCCGTGCTCCGACGGGGAAAGGAGGGGCGGGCGCGGCGGCGCGGAGCCCGGTGCGCAATTTTCCGCCGCAAAAGCCCTGTATTTTGTTGAAAAAATGTCAAAGTGGGGCTTTATAAGTTGACGAGGTTAATGGGAATCGTTATAATAGTGAAAGCTATTGTCGCGCGGCAACGCGCGGCGCGCGTATAGCGACTTCAATTTTGCGCTTCGGCGCAGGAGCAGGCAAACAGTGAATGTGAAAAAATCTATTGTGATTTTGTCCGTGATCGCCGTGTTCATCATCCTGATGGCGGTGTTCTCGCTGGTCTCTTTCGAGGTGGCGGGCACTGTCTACGATTACAACGGCTTCGCGAAAACAATCAAGCTCGGGCTTGACCTTTCGGGCGGCGTTTCCGCCGTCTACTATGTCCAGCCCGACGGTTACGACGACCTCGAAGGCAGGGTTGACGGCACCGTCGCTTCCATGCAGGATCTGCTCGTGAGCGAGGGGTATCCCGAATCCACCGTCACCAAGTCATCCAACGGCGACTCGTTCTCCATCCGCGTCGAAGTCCCCGATGTCGACGACCCCGAAGAGGTGCTCGACCTCATCGGCCGTCCCGCCAAGCTGGAGTTCACCGCCGAGAAC
>USEV01000114.1 GCA_900553825.1 uncultured Eubacteriales bacterium | reverse complement strand
GCGGGCGCGCCCACGGTGCTCTCGCGCAAGGTCGCGGAATGCGCCGCGCGCGGCGACACAAGACGCCAGAACGCGCTGACCACGGCTTCAATCCTGATAGGCCTCGTCACCTCCGCGACGATATGCGCGCTGTTCCTCGCCCTCTCGGGACACCTGGACATCGTGTTCACGGACAGCCGTTGCGTGCCCATATTCCTCATCATGTTGCCCGCGCTCGTCACATCGTCGCTCTACGCGCCGCTGCGCAGCTGGTTCTGGGGCAGAAAGAATTTCCTCGCCTTCTCCGCGCCCGAGCTCGTGGACGAGGGGCTCAAAATAGGCTTCGCCCTGCTCTTCGCGGGCGGGCTGTTCGGCACTCTCACGGGCGCGACGGGCGTCGCCCTCGCCCTCACCCTCGCCGACGCCGTGTCCGTCGTGATGCTCTTCGTCCTCTTCTTCAAGTCGGGCGGAAGGCTTGTCCGTCCGCAGGGCGCAAAGGAGCTCGTGCTCTCCACCGCACCCCTCTCCGCAGTCAGAATCCTCACCTCGCTCTCCGCCTCTCTCTCCGCGCTCGTCATCCCCCGCGAGCTCGTCGCAAGCGGGCTCACCGTCGCCGTCGCAACGGCGCAGTACGGCAGAGTGGCGGGCATGGCTCTCCCGCTCATCATGGCGCCCGTCACCGTCATCTCCGCGCTATCTATCGTCCTCATCCCCGACCTCGCGGAGCTGGCGTCAAGGGGCAACTATGCCGAAATCCGCGCCAAACTGCGGGCGTCGCTGCTCTTTGCGGCAATCGTCGCGTCGGCATTTTTCGCAATCTATGTTCCCCTCGGCAGACAGCTCGGCGAATTTCTGTTCGGCGACGCAGAGGCGGGCGAGCTGGTGTCATACGCCGCGGTGATAATCTTCCCCCTCTCGCTCGGACAAATCACCACGCCCGTGCTCAACTCGCTCGGCATGGAAAAGTTCTCCTTCTACAGCTACATCGCGGGGCTTCTCTGCTCGTTGCCGTGCATATTCCTCCTTCCCCGCGTGATAGGCATCTACGCCGCGGCGGTCGCAAGCGGAGTGGGCTTCACCGTGAGCGCGGCGTTCAACTCCGTCTTCCTCGCCAAAAGGCTCGGACGCCCCGAGGGCGTCGCGCGTGCGGGTGGCGTGGTGCTCTTTTCCGTGCCGCTTGCCGTGCTGGGGCTCTTCGGCGCGCGCCTCGTCGCGCCCGTCTTCGGCAACCTTGGCACAATCCTATTCATAGCGGCGGCGGTGACGGGCTTCTTCGTCGCGTTCGTTTCGGCGTTCGGCATAGTGGATGTCAGGGCGTTCTTCGCAACCGTGCTCCCCTCCTTCCGCAGACACACCCCTTCAAAACCCCGCGCGTGACTTCGCGCATAAAAGCCGACCTTTCCCGCAAAATAGGCTTATGCTCAGCCTCTTCATGCGGTGTATCGTCATATACCTCTTCCTGCTCATCGCCATGCGGCTCATGGGCAAAAGACAGCTCGGGGAACTTCAACCGTTCGAGTTCGCAATCACGCTCGTCGCAAGCGAGCTTGCCTGCATACCCATGAACGACCCGACAATCCCGATATTCTACGGCATAATCCCCGTCTTTTCGCTGTTTCTGGTGCACATCATCATCACCAAACTCGCCTCGGGCAGTCTGCGCCTGAGAAAGCTCCTCAACGGCAAACCGATAGTGGTCATCGAAAAGGGCAACCTGCTCCCCGATGTGCTGAAAGAGCTCAACATGAATGTGGACGACCTGCTCGAAGCCCTGCGCGGCAACGGCTGTTTCAGCCCCTCGGAGGTGGAATACGCCATCATCGAAACGAACGGCACCATGACGGTGCTCCCCAAGGCGGCGAACAAGCCCCTCACCCCGTCGGATATGCACCTGGACACCAAGCCCGCGGATATGCCCGTCACGGTGGTGATGGAGGGCAACTTCATAGGCGGCAACATGAAGGGTCTGCCCGGGCTTGACAGAGAGCGCGTGCACGCAATCCTCGACGGACTGGGGCTTGCCCAATCCGAAGTGCTGTTGCTGCTCGTGGCGGGCGACGAGGTGTTCCTGCAACCGTACAAGGGCGCGAGCATGCGGCTTTCGCTTTCGGCGGACGGCAAACTGGAGGGCGAATGAAAAGGCTGATCGTTGCGATAGTGATCCTGGCGGCGATACTGGCGGGCGGCATTGCGGAATCGGTGCACATCGACCGCACCTTCGGCGAGCTGGAGGACAAGCTCTACGCCCTGGAAGCGAGCATAAAGGACCCCGAGGACGACGCCCTGGACGAGGTGAAAGAACTGACGAAGTGGTGGGAGGACAAGCGCAAGCGCATAGAACTCTTCAGCTGGTCGCCCGATATGCGCGCCTTTTCCGTCGCGCTTGCAGAGACGGAGGGCTCGCTCGAATGCGGCGACGACATGAACGCACTGAGCAAGTGCCAGTCGCTTTTGGTCATGGCTCGGAACATAAAATCCATCCTCGACTTCAACGCCGAAGACATCGTCTGAACGCACAAAAAAAGCGGGCTCGGAAGCCCGCAGGCTAAATCGTCCTTTCCCGCAAGGAATAGATGTCACCCGCTCCGAGAAACAGCACCACCTTGTAGTGCGCGGCGCGGGTTTTTGCATAAATCCATGCGTCATCATGCGATGTGGCAAGATAAACCTTGCATTTCGGATATTTGGCGGCTATGTGCGCGGCGAGCTCCGCGCTCGTCGCGCCCGCTTCCGAACGCTCGCGGGCGGCGTATGTGGGCAACAGCACAACCTCCTTCGCCTCCCCCAGCACCCGCACGAAATCCTCCATATAGCGCGCGGTGCGCGAGTAGGTGTGCGGCTGAAAAACGACGAGCGTTCTGCCCTGCTTCCTCGCGCTTTTAAGGGCGCATTCTATCTCCGTCGGGTGGTGAGCGTAATCGAAAATTGCTTCCGCCTTCCCTATTCTGCCCGTCCGCTCAAACCGCCTGCGCACTCCCCCGAAGCCCGAAAGCGCGGCGCACGCCTCGTGAAAATCCGCCCCCAGAGCGACGGCGAGCGCGACGGCAAACGCCCCGTCCTCGGCGTAGTGCGCGCCCCGCACGGGCAGGGTGAATTTCCCCTTTCCGCAGGGGGACAGAAGTGTCACCGTCTGTCCGCCCGACCACTCGAGAATTCTCGAAACCTTGTATGTGCACTCGGACATATCTCGCTTGCGCCTGCGCGCGCGTCCCGTGCGCCCGCCGTGCTTTGCACGCTCGCCGCACTTCGCGCCTTTCTCGTTTGTCGTTATGGTGATATGCGCATTCGTGCATACGAAAGAATCCTCCGCCCTGACCACGGAAAGCGGACAATCCTTCAGAAATTCCGCAAAGACCGCGTGCACTTCGTCGATGTCGCGGTAGGAATCCGGGTGGTCGCACTCCATGTTGGTGACGGCGGCAACGGCGGGCGAAAGGGACAGCAAATGCCGCCTGAACTCGCACGCCTCGGTGAGAAACAGCCCGAGAGGCAATGCGCCTTCCTGCGCCTCGCTCCCGTCCTTTGCGCGGTTCGCCGCTATGCCGCTTTCGCCGCCTGCGGGAATCCCCCCTATGTGCGCGACGAACGGCACGCCGCATTCTCGGAGTATGTGCGCGGTCATCGCCGTCACGGTCGTCTTGCCGTGCGTCCCCGCAACTGCCGCGACGCGCCCGAAACAACCCGCAATCTCCGCAAGAAACTCGTGTCGTTCCAAAACCCTCTTTTTCATGGCGCGGGCAAGGG
>USEV01000113.1 GCA_900553825.1 uncultured Eubacteriales bacterium | reverse complement strand
GATGTCGTCACCGAGGTGCTGAAAGGCATCGACTTCGACCTGGAAAAGGGCGAGGTGCTTGCAATCATAGGCTCGTCGGGGAGCGGCAAGACGACGCTTCTGCGTTGCCTCAATTTCCTGGAAACGGCGGATGCGGGCAGCATATCCGTGGGCGGCGAAACGCTGTTCGACGCCGACGCCCCCAAGGAGAAAAAGGGGCGCCGCTTCCGCATAGACGAACTGCGTGAAAAACGCCTGCACTTCGGGCTTGTCTTCCAGCAATTCAACCTCTTCCCGCACTACAACGCGATGACGAACATCAAGCTCGCCGCAAGCCTCATCGGCAAGGAAAAGTTCGAAAAGGCGTGCGCGGAAATCCGCAAGAAAGCGCGTGCGGAAATCAAGTGCGAAAAGGCGGCGACGGCGGCAGAAATCAAGGAGCTCAAATCCTCGGAAATCGCAAAAGAGGACTTTGACGCGCGCAAAAACGCGCTGAAAACCGCGCTTTCCGACAAAATCGCGGAGATCAAATCCGCAAGCGATGCCGCGGAAAACGACGCGAGGGAAAGGCTGCTGGGCAACATCGAGCAAAAGGCGCAGGCGCTTTTGAACAGAGTGGGTCTGGGCGACCGCGGCAAGGCGTATCCGTGCGAGCTCTCGGGCGGACAGCAACAGCGCATCGCGATAGCGCGTGCCCTCGCACTCTCACCCGACATACTCTGTTTCGACGAGCCGACCTCCGCCCTCGACCCCGAGCTCACGGGCGAAGTGCTCAAGGTCATCAAGGGGTTGAAATCGGGCGACAGCACGATGATTGTCGTCACACACGAGATGGACTTCGCGCGCGGCGTTGCCGACAAGGTCATCTTCATGGCGGACGGCGTCATCGAAGAGATGGGCTCGCCGTATCAGATTTTCGAAAATCCGCAGAACGAAAAGACAAAGGCGTTCATCGCAAAGTCGCTTGAAAGCCCTTTGGAAGAGTGAAATCATAAAATCGGAAAAACAAAAACCAAACGCACCGCAGGGTGCGTTTTTTGTCGTTGAAATTGCGTGTATGCTCTCTCGGACCTTGCTCCCTCCTCCGTTCAGACGGGCGCGGAACGGGTGTAGGCGGGAGAGGACGGATACATCCGTTCGCGGCGACGGAACAGCCCCAGAAGCACCACGGCAAGCACGGCTATCACCACCTGGGAAATGGGCAAGGACATCCACACGCCGTCTATGCCCCACGCGAGCGGCAGGGTGAGGACAAGGACAAGGATTGCCGCGACCTCGCCGTACACTATCGCATACGCGAAGATGTTGCGGTCCATGGAATAGAAGTAAGACGCGGTGATTTTGCTGAACGCGGTGAAAAGCGCGCTCCCCGCAAAGTACGGCAGTATCCTTGCCGATTCGCGCGCGGTGAACTCCCCCGCGCCGAACGCCTCGGGGATGAGGTTGCGACAAAGAAACAGCACGACAAACAGCACCGCCGCAACGGCGAGCGCCGCTATGTAGGCGTAATTGCGCAGCTTGAGCACCGCCTGCCCGTTGCCCTCGCCGTGCACCTCGCTGATGAGCGGCTGGGTGCCGTCGCCCACGCCCTGCAAAAGGAGCAGGTCCACACAATAGACATACATGATGACGGAGTATGCCGCGACATAGAGCTCGTCGCCGTGCACGAAAAGAAATTTGTTGAGGATAATCGTGATGATTTGCGGGCACAGCAACACCCCGAAAGGCGAGAGCCCGACGCGGGTTATTCTGCCCAGATACGCCGCGGACAACGAGAATACGCCGCCGCGGAATGCGCGGATTTTCCGGACCAGGTAGACGGCGCAAGGGAGCACGGTGACGACCTGCCCCAGCCCCGTTGCGAGCGCCGCGCCGAAGATGCCCTCTCCCAGCCGTTGAACGAAAAGCCAGTCGAGGAATATGTTGGTGATGAATCCCGCCGCCATCGCCGCCATCGCGCCGAACGAAGCGCCAAAATTGCGCAGGAGCGGCACGCAACCCGTAGAGAAAATCTGCACCGTCGCAAAGCACGCGAGCACGAAGATGTAGGTGTCGGCATAACCGTTGACGATGCCTTCCGCGCCGAAGATGTCGATGAGATAAGGATAAACGCCCACAAGTACCGCCGTCACCGCCACGCTTGCGAGCAGAAGATAGGCGAGCGTGTTGCCGAGATACCTCTTTTCGGAGCGGACGTCGCCACTTCCGCGCGCCATGGACAGCATGACGGAGCCGCCCATACCTATGCCCGTCCCCACGGCGTTTATGAGTGCGACGAGAGGATATGCGACATTGATTGCGGCAAGCCCTTCGTCGCCGACATTGTTCCCAACGAAAAAACCGTCCACGATGGAGTAAAGCCCCGTGAACGCAAACGCCACCATTGACGGCAAAACATAACGCAGGAATTTTTTGAGCATGACCGCAAGCCTCTGAGGACATTGTATATATATAAACACTCCGCGCCGAGCAAAGTCAAGAGTTTTGCAGCGCATATCCGCGCGGTTTTGACGGCGCGCGCCCCGCCGCGCGAAATGCCGCGACAAAAATCCTCGCTTTTTTGTTCGGCGGGGGGCGTTTCGGGTTGTACTCGGCGCGAAGATGTTGTATAATGATCGGGTCAGGGCGTTACCCTTCATCTATTCAAGGAGAAAACTATGGAAAAGAACTTCATCGAAAAGCAAGTCGCCGCAATCCGCGAACAGGTCGGCGACGGCAAGGTGCTCCTCGGACTCTCGGGCGGTGTCGACAGCTCGGTGTGCGCCGCGCTCATCCACAAGGCAATCGGCGCGAACCTCATCTGCGTCTTCGTCAACCACGGTCTGCTCCGCAAGGGCGAGTTTGAACAGGTGCAGGAAGTCTTCAAGGGACAGTTCGGCATGAACCTCATCGCAGTCGACGCGGAGGACCGTTTCCTCGACAAGCTCGCAGGCGTCGCCGACCCCGAGAAAAAACGCAAGATAATCGGCGAGGAGTTCGTCCGCGTGTTCGAAGAGGAAGCCAAAAAGCTCGGCAAAGTCGAGTTCCTTGCACAGGGCACCATTCTCCCCGACATCATCGAAAGCGGCACCGACGGCAAGAACAAGCTGGTGAAATCCCACCACAATGTCGGCGGTCTGCCCGCAAACATCGGCTTCAAGGGGCTCGTCGAGCCCGTCCGCGACCTCTACAAATTCGAGGTTCGCGAGGTCGGTCGCGCACTCGGTCTGCCCGACTTCATCGTCGACCGTCAGCCCTTCCCCGGCCCCGGCCTCGGCGTCAGGGTCATCGGCGAAATCACCCGCGAGAAGCTCGCCATCCTTCGCGATGCGGACTTCATCTTCCGCGAGGAAATCGAAAAGGCAGGCTACGGCACCAAGGTGTGGCAGTACTTTGCAATCATCAACGACAGCATGTCCACGGGCGTTGACGAGACAGGCGGCAGGACCTACGAGCACATGATTGCCCTGCGCGCAATCAACACCCACGACGCAGTCACCGCCGATTGGGTGGAACTGCCCTATTCCATCCTCCGTGCCGCGTCATCGCGCATCGTCAAGGAGGTCAAGGGCGTCAACCGCGTCGTCTACGACATCACCACCAAGCCCCCTGCGACAATCGAGTGGGAATGATGCAAACACAAAGATCACGACACCTCCGCAACCGCGGAGGTGTTTTTTTGATTTTCTCTCAAACACTTTATGTCGTGTCCTCTCCTTCCGCGCTCATCGCAAAACGGCGGGGTTTTGTTTTTGCCTTTTCAATACTTAATGTTGAATCCCCCTCCTCGTCGGAGTATGGAGTTTTTTG
>USEV01000112.1 GCA_900553825.1 uncultured Eubacteriales bacterium | reverse complement strand
CTTCCCCGTGGCCGTGCGGATGGTTTATCAGGTCGCCAAAGCCTGCTCCGTACCCGTCATGGGATGTGGCGGCGTGACGACGGCCCGCGACGTGATCGAAATGATGATGGCCGGAGCCACGGCCGTGCAGGTCGGTGCCGCGAATCTGGTGAATCCCTATGCCTCGAAGGAGATCGTCGAAGCCCTGCCCGCCGAGATGGAGCGGCTGGGGATCGAGCGGCTGAGCGACATTATAGGAATCGTAGAATAAAGTTAAAATCGGATATGATGCAACACGACGTAATTATCGCCTGCGACTTCAAGTCGGCGGAAGACACTTTCAAGTTCCTCGACCTGTTCCGGGACGAGGAGCGCAAACCGTTCCTCAAGATCGGCATGGAGCTTTTCTATGCCGAAGGCCCTGCCATCGTGCGCGAAATCAAGCGCCGGGGCCACCGGATTTTCCTCGACCTCAAACTGCACGACATTCCCAACACCGTGAAGAAGGCGATGGCCGTGCTGTCGCGTCTGGACGTCGATATGTGCAACGTCCATGCGGCCGGAACGGTCGAGATGATGAAATACGCCCTCGAAGGGCTTACCCGCGAAGACGGCACGCGGCCCCTGCTGATCGCCGTGACGCAGCTCACCTCGACCAGCGAGGAACTGATGCGCGAGGAACTGCTCATCGAAAAGCCCATCGAAAGCGTGGTCATGAGCTACGCCGCGAACGCCGCCGCAAGCGGACTCGACGGCGTGGTGTGTTCCCCCCTGGAAGCGGGGGCGGTGCACTCCGTTTGCGGGCGGAATTTCCTCACCGTCACCCCCGGCATCCGTTTCGACGACGCAAGCCGCGGCGACCAGGTGAGGGTGACGACTCCCGCAAGGGCAAAGGAGCTGGGCTCGGATTACATAGTGGTCGGCCGTCCCGTGACGGCAGCCGAGGACCCCGTGGCGGCATACAGGCGCTGCGTGGCGGAATTTGTAGGATAGGACTATGAAGGACACAAGACGCGAAATCGCAAAAGGACTTCTCTCAATCGGCGCGGTGTTCCTGCGCCCCGAACAGCCCTTCGTCTGGGCAAGCGGCATCAAGAGCCCCATCTACTGCGACAACAGGCTGACGCTCACCGCGCCCGCCGTCCGCAATGTGGTGGAGGAGGGTTTTGCCCGCGCGGTGAAGGAAAACTTCCCCGAGTGCGAAGTGCTGATGGGCACGGCAACCGCGGGCATCGCGCACGCCGCAATCACCGCGCACCTCATGGGATTGCCCATGGGCTATGTGCGCTCGGGCGCCAAGGACCACGGCAGGGCGAACCGCATCGAAGGCAAGCTGGAAAAGGGCGAGAAAGTGGTTGTCGTCGAGGACCTCATCTCCACGGGCAAGAGCTCGCTCGAAGCGGTGGACGCGCTGCGCGAGGCGGGCGCGGATGTCATCGGCATGGTGAGCATCTTCACCTACGGCATGAAAGCGGCAAAGGAAAAGTTCGCCGCCGCGGGCGTGAAGGCGGTCAGCCTCTCCGACCTGGACGAGCTTCTGGATGTGGCGGTTGAGGAAGGATACCTCAAAGCGGACGACAAGGGCAAGCTCATCGCGTTCAGGGACAATCCCTCCGACGAGAGCTGGATAGGCAAATAATTTGCCGAAAACGCGGTTTAACGCCGCGTTTTCACGGATAAAGTGTGATTATGGCGAAAAAAATCAGACACCTCATTGACATCTCGGATTTCACCACCGAGGAAATCGACAGGATTATTGCAACCGCGGAACACATCATGCAGGACCGCGCGAAGTACGCTCACGCGTGCGCGGGCAAGAAGATTGCGACGCTTTTTTTCGAGCCGTCCACCAGGACCAGGCTGTCTTTCGAGGCGGCAATGATTGAGCTCGGCGGCAGTACGCTCGGGTTTGCCTCGGCGTCGGCGAGCTCCACCACCAAGGGCGAGAGCGTCATGGACACCATCCGCACGGTGGGGGCGTATGCCGACATAATCGCCATGCGCCATCCCCTCGAGGGCGCGGCAATGGCGGCGGCACAGCGCAGCGTCGTGCCCGTTGTCAACGCCGGCGACGGCGGGCATTGTCATCCCACGCAGACCCTCGCGGACCTGCTCACCATCAAGAACCGTCACGGCAGGCTGGACCACCTCACCGTCGGCATCTGCGGCGACCTGAAGTACGGCAGGACCGTCCACTCCCTCATCAACGGGCTGACCCGTTACCCCGGCAACCGTCTTGTCATGATTTCCCCGCCGGAGCTCACCATCCCCAACTATGTGCGCCACGAGATTCTCGAGCCCCGCAACGCGGTGTGGAGCGAGTGCCGCACCATCGAGGATTGCATAGGCGAGCTCGATGTCCTCTATATGACGCGCATACAGCGCGAGCGTTTCTCCGACGCGGACGAGTACGAGAGGCTGAAGGACTGCTATGTCCTCAATGCCGAAAAGATGAAAGCGGCAAAGCCGGATATGTGCGTGCTGCACCCGTTGCCCAGGGTCAAGGAAATCAATGTGGACATGGACGACGACCCCCGCGCGTGCTATTTCAAGCAGGTGGAATACGGCAAGTTCATGAGGATGTCGCTCATCCTGAAACTGCTTGCGGATTCCGAAAGCGGCAATTTCCCCGAGCCGTTCAGGCGGCCGCTCGCCGACCTCGGCGGGTATGTCTGTGACAACCCCAAGTGCGTCACCGCAGTCGAGACCGACCTCAAACAGATGTTCTCGTTGCGCGACGCCGAGCACAATGTGTACCGTTGCGAGTACTGCGAAACCCGCGTCAAGGCAAAGCCTCCCGTCGCTCCCGCAGAGTGAAACATCCGTCCTCGGAGCGTTCCGAAAGTGGCGAAAGACAATTGCAAAAAGAACGCCGCCCTGCGAATATCGCGTCGGGGCGGCGTTTTTGTTCAAATTCCATTGACTGCGGGGGAGCCCCGCAAATGACGGCGGTCAGCTGAAGTAGCGCTTGAGCAGTCCTTCGAACGCCTTGCCGTGACGGGCTTCGTCGCGCGCCATCTCGTGGACGGTGTCGTGGATTGCGTCGAGGCCTTCTTCCTTGGCGCGCTTTGCAAGCTCGAACTTGCCCGCGGTTGCGCCGTTTTCTGCTTCGACCCTCTTCTCGAGGTTGACCTTCGTGGAGGGAGAGACGACCTCACCCAGAAGCTCCGCGAATTTCGCCGCGTGCTCTGCCTCTTCAAATGCCGCCTTTTCCCAGTACAGACCGATTTCGGGATAGCCTTCGCGGTGTGCCGCGCGGCTCATTGCGAGGTACATACCGACCTCGGTGCACTCGCCCTCGAAGTTGGCCTTGAGCCCTTCGATGATGTCGGCGGGAGCGCCTTGCGCGACGCCGATGATGTGCTCTGCAGCCCACATTCTCTCGCCTTCGACCTGCTTGATGAACTTCTCCTTGGGTGCCTTGCAGACGGGGCACTTCTCGGGGGGCTCGTTGCCTTCGTGGACATAACCGCAAACCGAACAAACAAATTTTGCCATAACTTTTTCTCCTTTAACTGCGTTGTTTTCTTTTATTGTCGCGGCGGCGTTGCCGTCGTCGGGTTTCTTGTCGACACGCTCGAAATCCTGTGCGCCGTGTTTGCATATCGGGCAGACAAAGTCGGCGGGGAGCTTGCCGCGGTGGACATAGCCGCACACCTTGCACACCCACACTTCCTCGTCGTCGTTCGCGGCGGGCAGGGGAGCGGGGCGGGGCTTGATGTCGCTCTGATAGTAGGCGTAGGTGAGCTCCTCTCCGTCCTCGGCGAGCGCGACGGTGTCGGTCCTCTTTGCGACGAACATCGT
>USEV01000111.1 GCA_900553825.1 uncultured Eubacteriales bacterium | reverse complement strand
CTGGTTGCCATCTCCAACCCCGACGACATGACCGTCATCGAGGATGTCAAGATGAGCTCGCGCATGGACGCTTCCATCATCCTCGCTTCGCGTGAGAACATTCAGGGCGCAATCGAGCGCTACTACAAGAATGTGGAGCTGTTCTACCGCGAGGAGCAGGCCGATGTGCAGACCATCAACATCGTGTCCGACGACACCGCCAAGAAGATGGACGAGATCGAGTCCAGCGTCAACAACACTCCCGTTGTCAAGCTGGTCAACAACCTCGTCCAGCAGGCGTACATAAGGCAGGTTTCGGACATTCACATCGAGCCTTTCGAGAACGAAGTCATCGTCCGCATGAGGATAGACGGCGACCTTGTCGAAGTGATGAGGCTTGCGCCGTCGTCGCTCGCCAGCGTGATTTCGCGCATAAAGATTCTTTCGGGCATGAACATCGCCGAAAAGCGCGTGCCGCAGGACGGTCGTTTTGCGTATGTCAACGACGACTTCAAGGTGGACCTGCGTGTTTCGACAATCCCGACGATGTACGGCGAAAAGTGCGTCATGCGTCTTTTGAACACGGGCGGCGAGAACCTGCTTTCCTTCGAACAGCTCGGCATGACCAAGGAGAACATCGCGCGTTTCGAGCACATGCTCTCCGCGCCGAACGGCATCATCCTCGTCACGGGTCCCACCGGTTCGGGTAAATCCACGACGCTTTACGCAGTGCTGAACAGGCTGCGCAAGCCCACGATCAACATCACCACCATCGAGGACCCTGTCGAAAAGCAGATGTTCGGCATCAACCAGGTGCAGGTGAACACCAAGGCGGGCATGACCTTTGCAAACGGTCTGCGCGCACTTCTCCGTCAGGACCCGGATGTCATCATGATCGGTGAAATCCGCGACTACGAAACAGCGGAAATCGCCGTCCGTGCGTCCATCACGGGTCACCTGGTGCTCTCGACCCTGCACACCAACGACTCGGTGTCCACCATTGTCCGACTCATCGACATGGGCGTCCCGCCGTACCTGGTGTCCGCGTCCGTCAACGCAATCATCGCCCAGAGGCTGGTGAAAAGGTTGTGCCCGTATTGCAAACGCAAGCACACCCTCACCGGCTCCGAGCGCGCACTGCTCGAGGACGGGACCATCACGGAATGCTACGAGCCCGTCGGTTGCCCGGAATGCAACCATGTGGGCTACAGCGGACGAATCGCAATCTACGAGATAGTGGAGCTCGACCACAGGATCCGCAAGATGATCACGGCAGGCGCACCCGTCGACGACATCAAGAAGGTTGCCTCCGAGAACGGGGCGGAGTTTCTCTCCGACAACCTGCGCGAGCTTGTCCGCCGCGGCGTGACCAGCCTCGACGAGTTCAACCGCATCATCTACACCGTGAGCTAGGCTCACACGCACTCTCGGGCGGAGCACCGCCCGCGCATAAGAGGATTATAACGGGTGTCCCCCTTATAATAATAAAACATAGGGTCTTGAAGGAGGATCATTATGAAAAACACACAAAGAAGGAGCAAAAAAGGTTTCACCCTGGTGGAGCTCATTGTTGTCATAGCAATAATCGGCGTGCTTGCGGCAATCATAGTCCCCACCACCCTGCACTTTGTCAACGAGGCAAGAGTTGAAGCGGCAGCTCAGGAGGCATCCGGTCTTTTCAACGCGCTTGACGGCTCTTTGACTTTGGCGTTTGCGGAAGGAATTAATGTCTATGCAAATGAAACTGCGGCAGATGGGGATGAAGATGTAAAAAACAAAACATCCATAGAGGCGATGCTCAAAGAAATCGATATGCTTAAGACCGACAACAAAATAACGATTACTTTGACCATAGTTGGTAGTGGTGATAATAGTGATGTGACGCTGAAGGTTGATTCCGAATACAACGGAGTCGAAGATTTCGACAAAACTTACGCCGGCGTAGGCAAACTTATTCAGGGTGCTACAGCGCCTGAGGGCGGAGATAAGTTTATCACCTACAGTACGAATACAGCGACTGGTGCTGGTACTGCTGCGTAATCGACATCAGGTGTCGGCACCCGATGCCGTAGAATGAAAAGTTTTCGGGCACAACCGCACGGGTTGTGCCCGAGCGCAATCGGAGGGAAGTTTGGGAAGGACAACAAGGAAGGGCTTCACTCTGGTGGAGCTTATCGTGGTGATTGCAATCATGGGCGTGCTTGCCGCAGTCATTGTTCCTACGACGATACACTTCGTCAACGAGGCAAAGGTTGAGGCGGCAAAGTCCGATTGCTCATCCATCCTCAATACAATCAACACCTACATGCCGCAGATAGCGGCGGACAGCGACGGGCACAGCGCGGTCAGCGCGTCTGCCGTCAGAGACATCCTGACAGAAAGTTTCGGCGGCAGTCCCGAAGACGGTACGGAGGTGTCAATCACTCTCGGCACGAACGGCAACGGCGTCAACACCTTCACAATCAAGGTCACATCGCCGATACAAGAGGACGGCAGTGCGATTTCTTCCTCGCGCACCTACACGGAGACCAACATTTTGAAGGCGTCCGCGGGCACCGTTACGCTTTCCGGCGGCACTTGGGTTGCGGAGGAACAGAACGGCGACTGAGGTGCGGTCCTCGGGGTGTAAAATGACAATTCATGCGGCAAGGCGCAAAGTTTCGGGGAGCAAGGGCTTCACTCTGGTGGAGCTCCTTGTCGTCATTGCCATCATGGCGATTCTTGCCGCCGTCGTCGTGCCCGTCACCGTGCACTATGTGGGGCAGTACCGCGCCGCCGCCGATGTCGTCTACACCGAGGATGTCGCAAAGTGGGCGGAGTCCTGCGCAATCGCCATCAACGAGCGCAGCGAGGTGGTCGATTCCGCGAGTATATGCAGGGAAGTCATGAAGCTCTACGGCGAAAACTTCCCGTATGCGCTCGGCTTCACCGATTCCACCGAGAACAGCCCCGCGTACGACACCGTCACGGTCGTCTATGCCGACGCCTCCACGGGCACGCTCGACAGCGCGACGGATTGCGTCGTCATCAGGCTCAAAGGCACCACGCTGACCGTGTTCCTTTACAAGCAGGGCGACATTGTCGAAAGCGAAACGGTGGAGCGTCTCATCGCGGTCTAGCCGCGAGCGTCCTTTTGCGGCCGTTGCCCCGTCGGGGCTTTTTTTTTGACCGAAACAGCGTCACATTCACGCAACTCAACCCGATTTTGTCTTGAAATGAGCCTCTTGGCGTGCTAAAATTTTTTCAGGAGGGTTTTATGGGCAAAGTCGATTACACCGTTTTGAGCAAAGATATGGGCGAGCCGATTTCCCGCGGGCGTTCCGCGGAGATTTTCGCCTTCGGAGAGGACAGGGTAGTCAAGCTGTATTTCCCCGATTTCCCGGAGTCCGATGTGGACCTCGAGTTCCACAACACCGTCGAGGCGTTCAAGCAGGGGTGCACCCCCATGGAGTGCTTCGGCAAGGTGCGCTCGGGCGACAGGTTCGGCATCATTCTCAAGAGGCTTGACGGCATTTCGCTCACCAAAATGCCCGAGAAAAACCCGCTCATCCTGTTCAAGGCGGGCAAGCTGATTGCCTCCGAGCACGCCCGCGTGCAGAAGTGCGACGGCTCGGCGCTCACCGACCTGCGCGAAAAGGCGGCGAAGTGCCTGGACGGGGAGATGTTTGCCTTCCTCTCCGACGCCGACCGCAAAAAGATTGCCGATTACATCCCGGCGTTGCCTGCGGGCAACTCCTTCATACACCTCGATTTCCACACCGAAAACATCCTCATGACCGCTGTCTCTTATACACATCTCCGAGCC